>CAZPTV010000074.1:0-7272 GCA_964589335.1 uncultured Bacteriovoracaceae bacterium | reverse complement strand
TTCATTATTGATAATTAAATCTAAATTTGCACCATTAATTACAATACCATTAACATTTACAATTCCAGTTAGAATTTGAAAGAATTGAAATGTAACTTCAATGCTTTTAGCATCAATCTGAGTTCCTTCAGGTATCCCCACGGCGTTATCGTGTTTCATTTTCAAACTGGGATTTATAATGACAACACCCGGAGGAAACATCTTAACCGAAAGCTCATCGAATCCACCGTCAACGCCAAAATCGATCAGTATATTATTTTTTGCAAAGTTTGTTAGAATTTTAGCAAAAAATCTGCTTTGAATAAATAAAATAGGCGAAACAACTGTAACCAGTAGAAATATTAGAAATATCCATCTGGCTTTATTTTTTTTCATTTCATTTTACCCGCAATGTCTTTATATCGTGGGTTTTGATTGAATACTTTTTTAAAAAACTCTCGTGACTTCTTTTTCTCTCCAAGTTTCTCTAATGCGGTACCCATTAAATAATGTATATTTGTTTTTTGCGTTTCATCTAATTTTGGATCTTGCAAAAGGACTTCGCACTTTTGTATTGCATCGCCATAGCGTTTTGTTCGTATTAATAAAAAGGCTATTAAGCAATTGCACTCATATTCAAATTCAGAATTATGATTTATTGTTTCAAGAATATTGATAGATATCTCATCGAGCTCGAGGGTCAAAAAAGCAATCGCCAATTCTTTTCTATCCTGAAAGCTCAATTCTTTTAGCTTTAATAATATACTTTTTTTATACTCTTCATATTTACTTTGCGATTCAAATAGTTCTGAAATAATTTTTGAATTTTGTTCGTCGAGTTCTTTTTGAAATGCAAAAATCCATGAATCAATTATTTTTGAATCTTCTTTTTTAGTCAGCCAACCTTTTACACTTTCATTTGAATTGTTTTTTGAAAGCAATGCTTCAATTTCTCTTTTTTGAATTTCTTCTAATTTTCTTTTTGCTGGAATTTCATCAGGATGATGAATAAGAATTTTCCTTAGAATCTTTTTAGCATCTTCTAAAAGATTCTCCGTAATTAAAATATCTGCTTTTTCCAGTTCATCCTTGATTCTGGAAAAGTCCATAGCTTCACCTTAAAAAGAAATTATCCCATGTAAATCATGGGGTTAACTTGTTTAAAAACTGTCTATTATATTTTATATTGCTATTCGAACTTTGGGATGAATTCTTCGAGAAACTTAGTGTCATACTCGGCAGATTTGAACCTTGGATGGAGCAGAATTTTCCTCTGAAAAACCAAATTCGTATGGATTCCGGCAATGATACATTCCTGAAGCGCACATGCCATTTTTTGAATAGCCTCTTCACGGGTTTTTGCATGTACGATTATTTTACCGATCATTGAATCATAGTATGGAAGAACTTTGTATTGCTGATAAACAAATGAATCGACACGAACTCCATAACCACCCGGCGCGTGATATGCTGTAATCAAACCGGGACTTGGTGCCATTCTTTCAGGATCTTCTGCATTAACTCGGCACTCGATCGAATGCCCTGTCCACTCGATTTGGTTTTGTTCGAATGAAACCTTTTCATCAGCAGCAATTTTAATTTGTTCTTTTATTAGATCAATTCCAGTCACCATTTCTGTTACCGGATGTTCAACTTGAATTCTTGTATTCATTTCCATGAAATAATAATTTTTATTTTCATCGACTAAAAATTCTACTGTTCCAACATTTTGATAATTTACTGCTTTACACAATTTGAGTGCTGCTTCAGCCATCTTCTCTCTTAATTTTGTTGTCATTACGGGAGAAGGAGATTCTTCAATTAATTTTTGATGTCGGCGCTGAATCGTACAATCACGTTCACCTAAATGTCGAAAGTTTCCAAATTTGTCGCATACAACCTGAATTTCAATGTGTCGTGGATGTTCACAATATTTCTCTAAGTAGCAATCTCCCACTCCAAATGCTGCTGCAGCCTCAGTGCGAACACGTTCAAACGAAGACTTGAGTTGAGAGGGATGGAATACAATTTGAATCCCACGACCTCCGCCTCCCGCAGAAGCTTTAAGCATTACTGGATAACCTATTTTTTCAGCCTCTTTTGCGGCGATTTCATATGAATCTAAAATACCAGTTCCCGGAAGCATAGGAACACCGGCTTCTTTTGCAATTTTTCTTGCAACAGCTTTGTCACCCATTTTAGCAATTTGATCTGGCGTGGGACCAATAAAAGCAATTCCACACTGCTCACATACACGAGCAAAGTCTGCATTTTCTGCTAAAAAACCATACCCTGGATGAATTGCATCAACACCCGTTAAGTCGGCTGCACTCATAATTGAAGCAACGTTCAAGTAACTATATTTGGATTGTGCGGGGCCAATACATACAGATTCATCTGCTAATTTTACATGCAAACTGTCTTCATCAACTTTTGAATAAACAGCAACGGTTGCAATTCCTAATTCTTTACATGCACGGATAATCCGCAGTGCAATTTCTCCACGATTTGCGATTAATATTTTTTTAAACATCAGCTCAGTGGATCAATTAAAAAAAGTGGCTCGCCATATTCAACGGGCTGCCCATTTTCTGCTAGAACAGAAACAATTTTACCATTCGATTCTGATTCAATTTCATTCATTAGTTTCATGGCTTCTACAATACAAAGAACATCACCCTTTTTAACCATTTGACCTTCTTTGACATAGGCTTCTGCTTCGGGTGAGGGTGAGCGATAAAATGTACCGACAAATGGGCTCATAATTTTAACAAATCGATCATCATCCATGGCGGAAATTTTCTTCGGTGATTCATTTAAAGGAAGAGGTCTATCTACACCCGTAGGGTCAGAACTTTTTGCATTTTGACCAAACGTTTGTATCGCATTTACAACTGAAGCAGCACCCAGTTCTGTTTTAAAACGAATTCTTTGTTTGCCATTCTCAATCTCTAACTCCGCTAATTTATGTTTTTTAGCTAAAGCAAGAAGCTTTTCTAACGACTTTATATCAAACGCCATATAATTCCCCTAAAAACACACAATCATTTATTGATTTTTTCAACGTAAGTATAATCTCTCGTATCAACTTTAACGAGGTCACCTTCTTTTATAAAAAGCGGAACAGAAATTTTTGCACCTGTTTCTATGATTGCAAATTTTGTTGCTCCTGAAACCGTATCACCTTTGTAACCTGGATCAGTCTCTTTAATTTTTGCTTCAATAAAGGTTGGTAGTTCAATTGCAATCGGTTTGCCGTTATAAAAAAGGATTTGAACACTGATATTTTCTTTTAAAAAATCTTTCGCATCGCCAATAGTAGCGTGGTCAATCGATTGCTGCTCATAATTCTGAGAATTCATAAAAACTAAAAAATCACCCTCTGGATATAAATATTGATATTCGCGATTCTCTAGATCTGGCTTGTCGACCTTGTCTCCAGATTTAAATGTTTTTTCAATCACATTACCATTTAGAAGGTTTTTCATTTTAGTGCGAGTAAATGCTCCGCCTTTTCCGGGACTTACATGTTGAAAATCTACAATTTGGTAAGGAATCCCCTCAACCTCAATTTTTAAATTTTTACGAAATTGGTTTGTTTGAAACATGATTCCTCCGGGTGTTTAAAAAGAGACCTAACATTAGTCAAAGAAGAGTATTTTTGTCAACTCTGCGCTACGCGTAAGCCCGTTGGATTTTATTTAATAAATTTTGTAATTTGATTAATTTTCTGATTTTTTCGGGACGATGCCCAAGATTGAGCTTTCCTTTGACCAATCCACCTTCTTCAACGCTCTGAGTTTCAATTTCATTAATTAGTCCAGCAACTTCTTCATCACTCGGATTAAAATATAATATCAGTTTATACGCGTTGAGTGCTTCATTAACATATCCTTGCTGCAAACTTGAATCAGCAAATAGTTTTTGAGCTAATAAATTGTCAGGAGCATCGTTAATGACAGATTTCAAAATATCTCGAACTTGCGCAAACTGCATTTTATCAAAATATGCTCTAGCCAGCGCAACCTTACCCCCAGCAAAGTCTGGATGGTATTCTAAGCCTTCTTTACAAATTTCAATTGCTTCATCTACTTCTCCAATTTTTCTATAACATTCTGCTAAAGGAGCAAAAATTCTAGACTTTGGGTCGTCTTGAAATATTTTTAAATATTTTAGTAATAATGGCGGATAATTTGTCATCCAGAAATTCCAGATTCTTTTTCGTTAACAACTCTTGGAGTTAGAAATATAAAAAGTTCGTTCTTACTATTTGTTTCTGACTTGTCACCAAACAACCAACCAATTAATGGAATATCTCTTAAAATCGGAATACCTGAACGGCTTTTATTTGAAAAACTAGAATATACACCACCGATAACAAGTGTACTCCCACTTTCAATCAGAACATTCGTATCTACTTTTTTGTCATCAGTCGAAGGAGGGCCTGATCCTAATGAATTCGATGGAGTTACCTGACTGAAAGTAATTTTTAAATTTATACTTCCATCGCTAGTTACTTGGGGTGTAACTTTAAGCGTTAACATTGCTTTTATTTCTTGCAAAGCTGCCGCTGCATTTGCTCCAGGCGCTCCAGGATGAGCTAATGTTTGACCTTGTGCAATTTCGGCGGTTTCTTTGTTCTGCGTAATTACTCTAGGTGTTGCAATGATTTTTGCGTTTGCTTCAGTTTCCATAATATTTAAAAATGCTGCAATTTCATCATTAATTCCAGGAATAATCCCAACCGGCGGAGAAAAACCAAAACTTCCAACAGAATTCGTTAATCCTGCTGCAAATGCATCTACCAATGGAGTTGAGCTACCCCCTGAAAAAGCACTTGCGTAGTTGGCTTTACCTTGTCCAATATTTGGAAACGTTAAGCCAGTATCTGCACCCTGTGCACGCGATGTAATAAACAGCCTACCTTTAATATCTTTTATTCTGTTTTCTTGAACTTCAACAAATTTTCCTTCTATTAAAATTTGAGGCGTTTGTGTATCAAGCTCAGCAATAATTCTCTTAATTTTTTCGATTGAAGATGCTGTATCACGAACTACCAATGAATTTGTTCTGCTATCGATTTGAATGCTTCCGCGTTTACCGGCAGCCGCTGCAGCAGCAGTCGCTTGTCCACTTGCCGAACTCAAGGCTGATACTTGAGCGGCGTCTTGAGAAAGAAAATCATCTAAAATTTTCTTAAGTTCATCAATCTTTGCATAAGAAATTGGAAATATTTTTACGACCAACGGCTCAACCGCATCAACTGCTTTTTTGTTTGCAAGTTCAGCTTGTTTCTCTTTTGTCATTGAATCAAGTGTTACGACTCTTAAAACATTTCCAGATCTTTCTGCGACGAGTTTGTTTGTTTTTAATAAAATATCCAGTGCCTGATCCCAAGGAACTTGATTTAAATTCATCGTTACTTTTCCTGAAACATCAGAACCCAGTAAAATATTAAACTCGCTGGCTTCACTAATAATACGAAAAACGTCGAGAAGATCGGCATCTTTCATTTGTAAATCAATTTTGCGACCTACATAATTTCGTGTTTCTTGTGTTTTAATAAATTCATCAATATTTCCATCTTTAGTTTCTGGCTTTGGCACTTCGCTAGTATTTTCTGCCAATACACTATCTGTCGCTGGAGCAGTAGGATCGGTACCAGCTTCTGCAGCAGCTGCAGTTGACTCAACGGCTGCAGGACTGCTGGTTTCTACGTTTGTAGTTTCAGCAGTTGATTCTGCACCATTACCAACATTATTTGCAATGAGAACATTAAAAGATTTACCATCGCCCTGTACCTCAACGTCATTCATTGATTTTAATTGCAAAACAACTCGTACATTATCCCCTGATTGATAAGGGCTAACTAAAACGACATTACTTTTAAATGACGATGTATCCAGCTTTCGAACAAACTTTGATGCGATTTTAGCATTTTTAAATTCTAAAATAACTTGTTTGTCAGTGTCTGAGTTGATTTTTTCAAATTGAACTTCATGATCAAATTTTATAGCTAAATTTGAATTTCCTTTTTTATATTTAAAATCGATTCCTTGAACAGAACCCGCAGGCGTTGTCGTTTCAGCGACTGCTTCAGGAGGTTGCTCTGCTGTCGCATCTGCATTCGCTTCTGTTGTTGCATTCGGCTGTTGAGGGTCTTGATCTTGCGCTTGAAGAAATAAATGAGAACTAAATAATGTAAAAATCATCAGCATTAGGACTGGCATATTAATTATTTTTTTCATTTTTTCTCCGTTTCAGAAAATTCAAGAACCGTTTCTGTTCTTTCTTCTTTTCCTAATATATTGATCATTTTTTCTTCAAATATTATTCTATTTTTAGCAATTTTTTTAACATAACCTTTTCGGTTTCCTATGCTATCTTTTTCACCAATGATATGTAATTTATTGTTTGGTCCCATCAGCATCGCCTTGTTTTTCTTTGTACCAGTTACCACACCGATCAGCTTAAATTGATCGATTGGATATTTTTCAATTTCAGGAATATTTCCAATGTCGTCTTGCTTTAATGATTTCAACATTGGTTGTTTAAAAGGATCTCTTAACCGTAATGATGCTTCGAGAGTTAGGGGCGAGTCACCTAAAATTTGTATCGTATTAGGCGTTTGATTTTGAACCCCTTTATTGGATTCCGGTTGCGTAGTCTGCGGAGGATTATTTTCACCTTCAATATTTTTTTCAACTGCTTCGTCTTGTGCGAGCAAATTTAAGCTAAGTAAACTCATTAAAACAAAGATGACAATCAATTTGATTTTCATTGATCACCACCCTTTGTCGTTTCATTCGCATTGGGCGTGCTGCTTGTTGTTTTACCAGAATATTCTGTTTTCTTTATCACTTGATCAGCATCAGTATTTTTATACTTAAAAGTTACCACTTTAACCTGACCTTCTAATTCAACATATTTTGTCAAATTAGAACCCGTTGGCTTTAAATCGTAATCACCTATTTTAGTGATTTGCTGAAATCTTGAAATGCGATCAAAAAATACCAATAGTTGTACATAAGCTCCGCGTAGATCGAGTAAAAAAGGAACCTCAATATAGTAATCTTTAGTTACTTCAATGTCAGGATTAATTTTTTTAATCGAAATACCAAGTTTTTTTGCTTCCAAACTTAACGTCCTAATGATGCTGGATGCATCGACATTAGAACTAAAGCTAATCATCGTAGACTCAAGGTTTCCAGCCAATTGGCGGATTGAGTTTTTTTGCTGTTCAAGTTTTGCCATAAACTCTTCAGCTTCTCGTATTTTATTCTTTTGTATTAC
>CAZPTV010000073.1:0-7321 GCA_964589335.1 uncultured Bacteriovoracaceae bacterium | reverse complement strand
GCTTTGTTTCCACTATAGATATAAGTGTTTGCTGCAGGAGAAGTAATTGCAACCGTTGGCGGTGAATTGTCATAATTGTATATAACGTTAGCTGTAGAACAAGTTGAAGTATTTCCAGCCGGATCTCTAGACTTTGCATAAAAGGTATAAGTCCCAGATGAAATTGAACTTGAGGTCGCTAAACTTGTTGTTCCTGAAGCAGTTGTAGATGCAACTTGCGTTGAACATTGATCAGAATATAAAAAGATCGTATCGCCAGAGTTTAATCCGCCTAAAGTAAATGTAGGAGTGTCATCGTTTCCTGGCGAAGTCGCAGGACTGCTTAATCCAATTGTGCTTGGTGGATTTGGAGCAGTCGTATCTTTAATAATTGATCGCGTACTTTGAGTCGCTGCATTTCCTGCAGCATCGCTTAGGTCAGCAGTTGCTACGATAGTTCCATCGGCAACTGGAGAAGCGTTAAAGGTTGTAGAAAATGTTCCATTATTACAGGTTACAACTGATGTAATCGTAGAGAAACCAACCGTTACGTCTCTGCCATTTTCTGAACATGTTCCACTCATAGTAAAAGAAGATTTATTTGCATCATTGATATATGTATTTGGTTCAGGTGTAGTAAAAGCAACCGTTGGTGCAATTACATCTTTAATAAATGTTCGCGATGCTTGAACTGCAACATTTCCTGCTAGGTCATTATGGTCTGCCATTAAGGAAAAATTACCATTAGCAAGAGAGGTTAAGTTTAAAGTCTTTGTCCAAGTTAAATTTGAACAAGTCGCAGTCGTGCTTGTGCCTGAATACGAAATTAAAACATTTCGACCTTCTTCAGAACATGTTCCACTCACAACAAAAGCTGACACGTTAGAAGCATTTACATAAGAGTTTGCAGCAGGTGAATTTATAGAAACAATTGGAGCAGCAGTATCTAATACATATGTTTCACTTGCAGAAGAACACGGAGAGGGAGTTTGTGTGTTTGAATCAAATGATCGTGCATAAATAGTATGTGTACCTGGATTCAAAGCTGTTGTTGCAGTTACTCCGGTTTCTGTGTTTCCAGAAATGTGGCTACCGATTTCATTACTACAGCTACTGTCTGTAAAAATTGCAACATAAACACCAGGGGATCCGTTAAATGTAACTTTAAAACTTGGCTTCGAATTATTTCCAGGCGACGAAGCAGGGTTGGTTAATACAATTGCAGTAGGTGCAGTTGGAGGAACAATAGGAACTACATTCTCGTAATCTTTTTTGGGTGGATTATTAAAAGCGCTATCAGTTTCAGCACCTTTTTTTCCAAATTTACACCCGCTAGAAACAGCAATCAGCAATGCCAAAAATGGAATGCCTAACTTGCTAAATACTCCATGAGTAATCATACAAATAAACCACCTTTCACTGTTCACGTCCGACTTACGTGGTCTACTACCTAATATTATTCGGTTTAATATTTGATTACTCAAGTTATTTTTTATATGCTAATTATTTGATTTTATAGGAAAATATTTTATAGAAAATAATTGCCTAATTTAATCAGTTCTAAGGTTTAATAGATTGGCTATTGCGCTGCGTTGTCTCAATGACCTGTGGTGTTGTCTATTATATATAGTGTATTCTTTTTAAATGAGTAAGGCATTTGTTAAAGAGTCAGAAAACGAAGAAGAAGATGATTTTGAAGAAAGTCCTCTTCCCGCAGGTACAAAAAATTACATTACACCGAAGGGCTTTGAAAAACTACGAGTTGAATTAAAAGATCTGTTAACGGTTCAAAGACCAGAATTAGTTAAAACGGTTTCTTGGGCAGCTTCAAATGGAGATCGTAGTGAGAATGCTGATTATATTTATGGCAAACGAAGGCTTCGTGAAATCGACCGTAGAATTCGATTTTTAACCAAGCGAACTGAAGCAGCAGAGATCGTTGATCCGTTAATGCAAAAGTCTGATCGGGTCTTATTTGGAGCAACAGTGACAGTTCTAAATGAAGAAGAAAAAAAAGTGACTTATAAAATTGTTGGAATTGACGAAAGTGAACCTACCTATAAAAAAGTGAGCTGGATATCACCAATCGCAAAATGTCTGTTGAATGCTAAAGTCGGTGACGTAGTGAACTTTCGATCACCCAAAGGGGATGAAGAACTTGAAGTCATTAAAATAGAATATGTTTTAATAGACTGAAGTTTTATAAAAAATTAAGATTTAAATTTAATTAATCCTTGGCTTGCCAGTGTAAAACCAGTCATCTTATAGAGTAGTCTCATCGCTACATTTGCATCCCACTCACCATGATCTTCTCCAGGAGCTACTTCATTTAAATCAAAGCCAATAATTCTACGTCCTGATTTTACGACTTCACGAATTAGATGAACGGCTTCATGAAAATCAAGTCCTCCGGCGACTGGAGTTCCAGTGTGTGGGCAAAATCTTGGGTCAAGTCCATCGATATCAAAAGAAATGTAAATCTGATTTGGTAATGTGTGTACAATTTCTTGCGAAATTTTCTGCCATGATTCTGAGTTCATCTTTCTAATGGCTAAATCATGATCGTAAAACACTGCCATACGATTTCCTTGAGATTTGATAAAATTATTTTCATCTTCACAAAAATCTCTAATACCAACTTGGACTAGTTTTTTAACTTGAGGAATGGTGGTCATTACATTGTACATGATTGATGCATGGGAATGGCGAAATCCTTCATATTCTTTTCTTGTGTCAGAATGTGCATCAAAATGAAGAATTCCAAATTCACTATATTTTTCAGCATATGCTTGAAGACAACCATAGGGAGTTGAGTGATCCCCGCCAATTAATGCAACAATTTTTCCTGCATCAAGCAATTCACTCGTTTTAGACTTTACCCAACGATTCATTATTTCTGACATTCTATTTACATTATTTAAATCAGCAAAATGATCCGTGTGTTCTGAACTCGCATATCCACGATGAATAATTCTTTGAGCGTGTCGTTTAGCATCGTGGTTTAAATCTGCGATCTCTTTATTGATCGGCAGCATGCAGAGTCCTGCTTCGTAAGGCTTATCTAATTCAATGTCATATAAATCAAGCTGCTTGCTTGCTTCAAGTATCGCTTTTGGTCCCAAACTTGTTCCGCTACCGTAAGAAGTAGTAGCTTCCCAAGGGACAGGTAAAAAAATAACTTTTGATTCTTCAACAGTGTACGGTAATCCAAAAATTCCTGAATCTTCCTCGGATGCTAAGTTTGGATTAAATTCTTTTTTTGTCATAAGTTACCTTTTGATATTAATAATTTTTCTACCTTCAAGAATTTTTAAAAATGAGCGAGATTCAATTTCTTGAATCGTTAGTCCGGTTGAAAGGGCTTCTTCTTTTGTAATCGCTCCACAGCTCATTCCACGTAAAAAGAAATTCAATAGGCCTTGTCCGGTCGCTGCATCATCGAAGACATCGCCTAGAAGTGTTGCTTTTGCTGCTTTTTCAATAAATGTTTTTAGTCGTGCAGTTGCAGGGGCAAGACCTCGTAGAAAGAACGCATACAGTGTAGCATACCGAATCGGTAATTGATTTGGATGCAAATCCCAGCCTTGGTAAAATCCAGAAACGAGAGAATGGTTAATATGATTATAACTTATTTTCCATGCACGATGAACAACATCACGGGAACCTATGGGCATGATGTTTGTGGCTCCATCTGAAATAAAAATCGGTAACCCTGATAAAGTTACTTGCATAACGTGTTTTGCAAAGTCACATACGGGATTATCCATGCGCTGTTCGTGTGCAGTAATATTGCTACCGGCAGTGTAGTCATAAGTTCCAAAGTGAACAGCAATACATCGGCCTTTGCCGGCTTCTACGAATGATCGTAAAGGCATAATGCCGTTTTTGTTTATCACTGACTGTGGTGTTTCAACCATAATCTCATATTTGAGTGAAAGGTTTGGCAACCCAAGATTTTTTTCTAAATTTTCTAGCGCATCTCGCATCATTTCTGATTGCTCTAAGATCGTAATTTTAGGCAACGTAACGATAAATCCACTTGGGAGTTTGCCGTTCGTTGCTTTGACTAAAGTCGAAATAAAAATATCGATCGTTCGTAAGCTGCGTGTAATGAGTTCTTCGTTAAATGGTTTTATACGTATGCCGATAAACGGTGGAAGCAAATTTTCTTTCATGCCTTTTGCCGCATCGAGTGCGGTCGATTCTGCATGGGCATCTTCTTCGGCATCAGGTCGGTTTCCGTAGCCATCTTCAAAATCAATTCGTAAGTCTTCGACGGCTTCGGTTTTTAGTTTGTGTAAAACACGAGCGTGAACTTTTTCCCACAGCGCTAGGTTTTCGTGGTCTGAAAGTGCATTTGCTAGATCTGCTGGAGTTGCAGCAAAATCCTTCATACATTGAAGCGCATTTTCAGAAATTTTTTTAATCGCATCCCACTGATACAACTGGGCACCCCCGTAAAAAGAGTGAATTGGTTGACGTTTGTGTGAAACGCCAGGGTGTGTATTTGCAAAATCAATATTAGCAGCACGTAGTTTAGTGCGAATAGATTCAATTTGTGAGTGATTGATGTTTAAGTTTGGCATAATTTGCTCCAGATCTAACTACCTCTATATGTAGAATATCCATAAGGACTAAGTAAAAGTGGAACATGGTAGTGTTCACCAGGGTTTTTAATTTCAAATACAATAATTATATATGGATAAAATGTGCTGGAATCTTTGTAGTATGGTTTAGTATCAAATGTCATTCGGTACGTGCCTGCTTCAGCTTTTGAGCCTGGTGGTAAGATATTATTTATTCTACCGTCTTCATTTGTGTGGCCTTGACCCATCATTTTCCATTGGGATTGATACAGTTCCCTTTCTAATGTAACAGACACATACGCGGCAGGGCGTCCTGTGCTTGTATCCAAAATATGAGTCGTGATCGGGCTTCTTTGAATGATTGGTGTTGTGGGTATTGTTGCACTCATAAAATTTCCTCCATCCATTTTTCTAATCTAAGTTTAGTAATTTTACTTTGTTCTGTAATGGCAATTTTTAATTCACTTTTTATATCATTTTTCATTCTCTCTAATAAAGAGTCCAGCATTTCTTTAGCACTTTTGCCGGATGCACAGATGAGAAAGATATGTCCAAATTTTTTTTCGTATTCGAGATTTCCTTTTTGAAGTGCAAGAAGCGTTTCGTCGGTAGCGCTTTGTATGCCCTTTTGCTCATCGTTACTCCACTGTGCGGTGTTTTTAAATTTTTCTCGTAGAGTTTCAATATTAGCTCCAATGCGTGGATGGTGTGAAAAAGCTTCCATCCAATCTTCATTGTTTAAATTGAACCAAATTTGGTCAGCTTTTTGATAAAGACTATTGATGCTTTCAAAGGGTCGAGCGACTGTCATTGAAGTTGCCCATTTAGTTGAGCCACAACATTTTTTAAATCCATTTATGGACTCTTTTTTTTCGAGTGAATTGATTGCCTTTAGAGACGGCATTATTTTTTAATCTCCCCGTACACTCGCATTCTCGATATACCACCATCTGGATATATATTTAATCTGATAAAATTAAAGGATTCGCTCTTAGTAATGGGTAAGAGTTCTTTTTCAAAATAATGTTGCGTATGTGCTTGAAGTTTTGTTTTAGGTAATATTTCTTTCCAATCAATTTTTTTATCACGAAAATCACATGCTAAAATTTCAGGTTCGTTCATAGTGCAGGCATCAACAGAACACTGATCGGGATAGTTACCTTTAAAATGATTTGTATCGATTTCAATTTTTGAAATCATTCCTGTTCCACAAAGTCGAACGATAATCCAATCGTTGCCTGGGCCACGTTTTCTTTTAGTCTCCCAGCCCTCTCCCAGTGTTGTAGCTCGTGGTTTTAAGATTAAATTATCTTTTGGACCAAAAAACGAATCATTACACGTTATAACTTTTCCACCATTGTTCATGAGCGCTAAATCAATCACCCCCTTTAACTTGCTTGGATCGGGTTTAACGGTGCCATAAACTCTCAATCTTGCTACTCCGCCATCTGGGTAAATATGAAGTTTTAGGTGAGTGAATCGTGAATTATTTTGAATTGAAAAATAATTATGGGAACCTCCATGAAGAGGTGATTTTTTTAAAATTTCTGTCCACTTTGTGCTTTCTAATTCAGTCAGAGTTGCGGTTTCTGGCATTTCACAGGCTTCAATACTTGCGTACTCTGGATGATTACCGGTAAAAAACGCAGTATCGATGTCTAGTCCTGTGATTGAACCTGGTAAACCCAGTTGAATAATACAAAAATCGTGACCAGGAACCCGCTTTCTACGTGATTCCCATCCATCCATCCATTTTCCAAATTCTGTGAATTTATCAACAATAAATATTGGCTCACTCGATTTAATCAAATTATCTTTTGATGCAAAAAAATCGTCATTTGCGTATAGAACCTTTGCTCCAGTATTTTCATTTGCAAGATCTATTAAATCTGTAAAAGTAACATTGGTTTTTCCGCTAAATACATTTGGATTCATCGGACATTTTCTCCTATGGTTTCATTTTGAAAATTACCTTGATCGTAAACACAATGGCCGCGTACAAAAGTTTTTAATATTTGCCCATATAAAGTTTCTCCTTGATAGGGAGTCACTTTGTGTTTGTGTTCAATCATATTCTCTGTAACTTTAGTGAGTTCATTGGGTTTCCACACAATAAAATCAGCATCTGCACCTGGTTTAAGTGAGCCTTTTTTGGGATATAGTTGCGCTCGTTTAGCTGTATTTTCAGACATCAATCTAATTAAATCCTGAAGTTTAAAGTCACGATTTTTCATTTCTGTCCAAACCACAGGCATTGAAAACTGAAGACCAGAGATTCCACCCCAAGCTTTATCAAAACTTCCAATCTCCATCAGTTTGAGATTAGGAGTGCAAGGAGAATGGTCAGAAACAATAAAATCGATTAGACCTGAACGGAGACCATCCCAAAGCCTATCTTGATTTGATTTTTCACGAATAGGAGGGGCACATTTAAATTGCGTGGCACCATCAAGAATATTTTCTGAATTAAAGTGTAAATAATGAGGACAAGTTTCTACGGTAATTTGAACTCCATCTCTTTTAGCTGATTCGATGTCAGTTAATGCATCGGCTGCGGAAAGATGTACGATATGTACTTTGCATTTTGTTTTTTTAGAAAGCTCTATGATGAATCGAATTGCATCCACTTCCCATTTTTGTGGGCGAGACTCCAAGTAAGATAAATATTTCGTGTGATTTGTATTTGTAATATGTGCGGGGCCTTCTAATTCAGCATGGACGAGTAAAGGAACATTATGTTTCGCAAGAATAGGCAT
>CAZPTV010000072.1:0-7420 GCA_964589335.1 uncultured Bacteriovoracaceae bacterium | reverse complement strand
GGGTATGTCTCTCTAGATGGAAATGTTCAAAACGAATCAGAAATCAAAATTTTAGGAAAAATTGATCAAATTTTAGATGTCGTTCATAAAAATCAAATTCAAAAAGTTGTTATCGCACTTTCGAGACAAGAAGCAGCAATGCTTGAAAATGTTTTAAATACAATTAAAGACGATGTTGTTGATGTGATTTTGATTCCAGATATCTATGACTATGTATCACTTGGCTATGATCTTGAAGACTTTGATGGAGTTCCACTAGTTTCTTTAAATGAAACACCAATCATGGGAATGAATATATTCCTTAAACGTATTTTTGATATGTGTTTAGCATTTTTCGCTATTATTTTGTTTTCGCCACTGATGATAGCTTTAATGATTATCATTCGACTTACTTCAAAGGGTCCCGTTTTATATAAGCAAGAACGAATGAGTTTAAATGGAAAACAATTTTCAATGTTGAAATTCAGATCAATGCAAGTCGATCAAAAAGGAGACGTTGATTTACTGACTAAGAAAGATGACCCAAGAGTTACTAAAATTGGCGAGTTTATGAGGAAAACAAGTTTAGATGAGTTGCCACAATTTTTTAATGTATTAAGAGGAGACATGAGTATTGTTGGACCGCGACCTGAAAGAACTTGGGTAGTCGAAGAAGTCAGAACAAAAATTCCACGCTATATGTTGAAGCACAAGGTCAAAGCGGGAATTACGGGTTGGGCACAGATTAATGGTTGGCGCGGGGACACATCACTCGAAAAAAGGATAGAGTATGATCTATATTATATTAAAAACTGGTCATTACTCTTTGATTTAAAAATAGTATTCCTAACAGTATTTAGAGGTTTCATAAATCGCAACGCGTATTAGACTAAGAATATGCCCATTTCTAGAGCATCTAGATATATTTTTCTTGAAGTACTAGCTCCATTTTTTGGTGGCTTTGTATTTTTTATGTTTGTTTTTTTAATGTTTCAAATCGTAAAACTTGCTGATTATTTTATATTACATGGGGTTGGTATTGGTTTACTCGCTAAGCTGACCTTATATATCTCAGCTGCGTTTCTTCCCGTTGTTTTACCAGTAAGTTTTCTGGTCGCGATATTGATTGGATTTGGACGACTCAGTGCAGACAGTGAAATCGTCGCATTCAAAGCTTCGGGGCTATCGCTCTTTCAGCTTTTTATTCCAGTATTAGTGCTCTCTGCTTTTGTATCGCTTATTATTTTTTATCTGACGACAATTTATATTCCGTGGGGGAATTATCAATTTAAAAGAACGCTCATACGCATTGGAAGTACAAAAGTCGTTTCAAATATAAAAGAAGGAACGTTTACCGAAGGATTTTTTGATCTTTTGATTTATACAGACAAAGTTAATAATGAAACCTCAAAGCTCGGGGGGGTTTTTATATATGATGAGAGAGATCCAAAAAATCCGAATGCAATTCTTGCAAAAACCGGTCAGTTAATTTCTCAGAAATCAGACGATGAGTTTGGCATTCGTACAGTTTTAAAACTAAATCATGGGGCTATACACCGAGCAGATCTGACTCGGGATTCTTACGAAAAGATTGATTTTGAAGAATACAGATCTCTTTTAAAAATAGAAGAAGGGCAAACCGCTGACATTGATTATCCGAAAACGCTATCTTCAGAGCGCTTAACACAACGAATTGATGAATTAAAAAATACACCAAAAGAAGCAATGGAATTTAAAATTGAGTTTTGGAAGCGAATTGCACTCTCATTAACACCATTAGTGTTTGGATTGCTTGGTGTTGGTTTAGGAATTGTTAAAAACAGAAGCGTTAAATCCTATGCAATACTCGTAGCTTTTGGAGTCGTCGCACTTTACTGGGGTTTTCATGTTTTAGGACAATCACTTGCAGAAAGGTCGATCATGCACCCGGCCCTATCGATGCAACTTTCAAACTTAATTGCAATACCGTTTGCTTTTTACAGCTATCGAAAATCGACCTGGTAATTCTCCAAAAAGAGCCATGGTGGCCTTTCTTAAGGAAATTAAAAATATTAAATTCCTTAGAGTTGGCCATGGGAGCAGGTTTTGAGGCAATTGATAATTCTAGTTCGTCCAAAAGATGCTTATTTTGCGGGTTTGGTGATAGTTTTTAAGTAAACTGTGTATAATGTATCGGTTTTAGTAATATAACATAAAGATATCATATAGTTAGTCGCTGTGGATAAGTGGGCATCTAATTGTGGATAAAAAAACCTTAGGTTTTCGCTCTGCGTTCAGCTATATGCAGTAACTATGGGCGGTATGGACTTGGAATAAATGGTTCTGCTTGGAATTTCTCTTCCAACTCCTTAGGAAGTACTAATAATTTTATTTTTTGATCGAAGGTTTTAAATGCTCCACGATTTTCAGAAATTTCAATTCCTTTTGGGTTTCCAGTAGAAAACCGAATGCTTTCTCTAGCGCGAATAAAGATTTTCTTATCAGTTTTTAATGTAAATGCTTGAAGTGGGCGATCATCAGCTTGGTATTTTACCCATGAGTCTTCTTTTGCACGTACAACTAATCTAAATTTAACTTCGTTTTCAGGAATTGGTGGAATTTTTGTTTTTGCATCAGTGCTTGAAGCAGTTTCAGATGGAGAAGGAGTTGGTGTCGGCTTAGGTGTTGCGGTCTGTGTTGGAGTTGGAGTTGGTTTTGGTGTTGCCGATGGTGTTGGAGTTGGTGTCGGTGTCGGCTTTGCCGTCGCTGAAGGAGTTGGCGAAGGAGTTGGTTTTACTGTTGCCGACGGGGTTGGAGTTGGCGTCGGAGTTAAAGACGGAGTCGGTGATGGAGAAGGAGTTGCTGAGGGCTTTTCTGTTGGTTTTTCTGGTGTTTCATCGAGAGGAAGAATTATTTTTGTAGGAGCCGAATTTGGCAGAGGTTTCATTGTATCGATAGGCATTGGAATTCCTTGAAGCTCTTCCAAATGCTGCACTTGCTTGTCTCGTTTTTTTCTATGTTTAAGCGAAGGCTTAATAATTATGATCAAACCAATTCCTAGTAACAATAAACCGACGACTGCAAGTTTAAGAAATTTTTTCGCTCTTTCACCGGAGTCTTCTTTATCTACAAAAATATGTGGAGTGTCGCTTGAGCGAACGAATTTGCTTACAACTTTCTCATCCAAAACGTTGGAATATTTTGTTAAGATTTCTTGGGCAGGAATTCCTAAATATTGACAATAAGCTAAAATAAATCCACGAACAAAAGGTTTAGCTGGAAGTGCACTAAAGTCTTCAGATTCAAGTGCGTTAAGAATTTTAATACTGATCTTTGTATTTGAAGCGATTTGTTCAATTGAAATCCCTCTGGATTCTCTTTCTGACTTTAAAAATTCTCCTAAACCGCTTGGATTTGTTTGATTCGTCATCAGGGCAGATATCTTAAATGTTCCCCAGCCTTTTGTGCTTGTATTGATTGCGGCTGCTCTTGGATTAAATATACAAATTCACTTTTAGCTTTATCATATTTTTTCAAGCGCATGTATGAAACCCCCAGCTGGTAGTGAGCTTCTGGATTGTTAACACAGGTTTTTAAAATAGACTTATGAAATGAATTTGCAGCTTCTTTTAAATTATTTTTTCTGGTGTAAACCGTGCCTAATAAGAAATGTGTCATACAGTATTCAGAGTTGAAAGATAGAGATTCAAAAAAGTAATCTTTCGCCTTATCTAAATTATTTTGCTTTAGTTCAATGTGACCTAAGTTGGTTAAGGCACGATAGCGTTCTTTGTATTCTAGGTTTTGAAGTGCTTTATTGTAGTAATGTTTTGCGAGAGTGTAGTTGTTTTCATCTGCAGCAAAATTTCCAAGATTGATATACCCGTCAGAATAATTTGGATCTTCAACGACTGATTTTTGTATTTCAATTTTTGCAAGATCACGTTTTCCAATTCCAAAATATGCGAGCCCCAAATGGTTGTGTGCAATTGGATGATTTGGAACAAGCTTAAGAGCTTTTCTAAAGTCTTGTATAGCTTGAGGAAATTCTTTCTTCATTAATGCCGATGTACCCATTTGAATATAGGGCTCGGCTTGTTCTTCTGGGGTTTTACTTGAACGATTTACATTCGCACAACTCGAGAAGAGAAGAGAAGTAATTAGAAATGTTGAGTACAGTGTCAGTGAGAGTTTCATTCTTCATATAGAATAATTCGAAGTCGAGCCGTGTCAAGAGCTTAATGTCTTTATTTTTTTTTCAACTTTACGACAGTTTCTACGTGGTGTGTTTGCGGAAACATATCCAATAAAAAAATGGTTTCTAATTCATACGCATTAAGCATTAATTTCAAGTCTCTTGATAAAGTTGTAGGATCGCATGAGACATAGATTAAATGAGGGGCACCTAACTTGAGTACGTCGTCTAAAATATCAGAAATCCCACTTCGTGGTGGATCCAAAATTACAGTACTGGGTGTTTCATCATAATTGATTAAAAAATCTGATACTGACTTTGAATGGAACTCAATATGAGTAGGCAAGTCATCTTGAGCAACCGTTTCAACACAAATAATTTTTTTATATTGATCTTTTAAATCGACAGATAGATTTCCGCTACCTGCGTATAGATCGAGTAACGTATCTTTTGATTCTATTCTAGAAGCAAGATCAAAGATCAATTTTTTTAATATTTTATTCTGATTTTCATTGATTTGGCTGAATGATCCAGTTTCTTTGGGGTTCTCAATTTTTTTTATGGAACCATTAGGTTGAATTGATAATTCAACTTCATCAGTTAAAAAAGGAACATTTTGTTTATAAGTAGTAAAACAATCTTGTAGGCGAGGATCAAGAATTTCACATTTTTCTGGTATAATTAATTCATGTGATTTTCTTGCATAAAATCCCAAATCTTTGCCCTTTGTATGAAAACGCGCACGTGTGCGATAGGCATATGGTTTTGCGGCAGGAATGACTTGAATTAATTCTTTTATTTTCTTTTTTAAAACATCATTTCCTTGAATGTTCTTTGATAGTTCAAATTGAAGAAATGCTTTTTTTTCTCTGAGTTGAGACTCATAGCTTAGATGTTGCCAATCACATCCACCACAATGAAAATTATCAAATCCAAATTGGGAACATTTGGGTTGTACGCGATCGGGAGAGGGCTCTAAAATCGAAATACAATCTGCTTCCCAAAAATTCTTATGACTTTTTGTAAGACGTGCGAGTACTTTTTCTTGCGGCGCAGCTCCGGTTACGAAAACAACGACACCATTAATTCTGGCGATTGCCGCGGCGCCGTAGCTCATTCGTTCTGTTTGTAATTTTATCTCTTCACCAATTTTCATTTGTTCTCAATGTCCTAAATAAATGATAATTCAATTTAAAATGCCAAACGAGTCCAAAAACATACGAAATTTTTCTATCATCGCGCACATCGACCATGGCAAATCCACGTTAGCAGATCGTCTCATCGAAAGAACAGGTACAGTTTCTCATCGTGAAATGGAAGCACAATATCTAGATAACATGGATATTGAAAAAGAGCGCGGTATTACGATTAAGGCACAAACCGTACGTCTGGCATATAAAGCAAAAGATGGAAAAACTTATTTTTTAAATTTAATTGATACGCCTGGGCATGTTGATTTTACTTATGAAGTTTCGCGTAGCTTAGCCGCATGTGAAGGCGCAATACTCGTTGTTGATACTTCACAGGGAATTGAGGCTCAGACTTTAGCCAATGTTTACATGGCATTAAATAATAATTTAGAAATTCTTCCTGTTTTAAATAAAATTGATTTACCGGCAGCAGACATTGAAAAAACACGAAAAGAAATTGAAGACGTCATTGGTATACCTGCAGATCACGCAATTCCTGCGAGTGCAAAATCTGGAATTGGAATTGATGAAATACTCGAAGGGGTTGTAAAATACTTTCCTCCTCCCGCGAATACAGACAACAAGCCACTCCGCGCACTTATTTTTGATTCTTGGTTTGATCCATATCAAGGCGTTGTTACATTAGCGCGGGTTTTTGATGGGAAAGTAAAAAAAGGTGATCGAATTCGATTGCATTATGTTGGTAAAGAATTTGAAGTTCAAAAATTAGGTGTTTTTGCTCCTAAATTTACCGAAGTCAGTGAGCTCTCCAGTGGTGATGTGGGTTGCTTTATTTGCGGAATCAAAGATGTTCGCGATACAAAAGTGGGTGACACAATCTGTGCCGTCAACCACCCAGAGTTAGAGCCTCTAACTGGGTTTAAAGAAGTTAAACCCATGGTATTTTCGGGACTTTATCCAATCGATGCAAGTGAATACAACGATTTAAAAGAGGCATTAGAAAAATTGCGACTTAATGATTCTGCGTTTACTTTTGAGCCAGAAACATCAAGCGCATTGGGCTTTGGTTTTCGGTGTGGATTTTTAGGGCTCTTGCATATGGACGTTGTTCAAGAGCGTCTTGAGCGTGAATATAATTTAAGTTTAATTACGACCGCTCCTTCGGTAATTTATCATGTAACGAAAACCGACGGTGAAATCATTCATGTTGATAATCCAGCTCATTTACCTGAGGCAACCAAAATTCAAAAGATTGAAGAACCTTATATTAAATTACTTATCCATCTTCCGAATGAATATGTTGGAAATGTAATCGCGCTTTGTGAAGAACGCCGAGGTATGCAAAAGAAAATTGATTATATAACGGCTGAGCGTGTAACATTAGAATATGAGATGCCGCTCTCAGAGATGGTGTTTGATTTTTTTGACCGTCTAAAATCAGTTTCACGTGGCTATGCCAGCATGGATTATGAGTTACTCGACTATCGTGAATCTGATTTAGTAAAACTAGATATTTTAATTAATGGTGATGTGGTCGATGCGTTATCGGTAATGATTCACAAGTCAAAGGCAGCAATTCGAGGACGAGAATTAGTAAAAAAATTAAGAGAACTTATCGAAAGGCAAATGTTTGAAGTCGCAATACAGGCAGCGATTGGAACAAAAATTGTTGCTCGTGAAAGTTTAAGTGCGCTTAGAAAAAATGTTACAGCAAAATGTTATGGAGGAGATATTTCCCGTAAAAGAAAATTACTAGAAAAACAAAAAGAAGGTAAAAAGCGAATGAAACAAGTTGGAAATGTCGAAATCCCACAAGAAGCTTTTTTAGCCGTTCTAAAGGTAGAGTAATGGGAACAGAGGCGAAGAAGATCGATAAACCGAAAGAAAATTCTGAAGAACTTGTCAGAAGTTATTCATTTACAATTTTTCTTGCCGTTTTATTCGCTGTTTTATTTAGAAATATATTTATGGAAGCATATAAAATTCCAACCGATTATATGTCTCCCACAATTATATCTGGTGACCATATATTTGTGAGTAAATTAACGACACGTAAATATGGTGTCATTGGCCCGAAGGTAATGCCAAAACGTGGCGAAGTTGTTATTTTTGCTTT
>CAZPTV010000071.1:0-7426 GCA_964589335.1 uncultured Bacteriovoracaceae bacterium | reverse complement strand
GCACGGATTATTCCTGTGAGCCAATCTGTAAGTGCAAATCAATCTTTTCAAAAAGTGTTTGCGTATCCATACTCGCCTGAAGTTGCGCGTGTACGGTTTATTTTTGGAACTCCAAAAGCCCCACAAGGTAAAGTTGCTTTTTGGAATACGAACGCAAAAACAATTCGAGTTCTTATTAAAGGAACAACAGATCTAAATGCTATAGAAAAAACTGCAAAAGCAACAAATAGTAAATCCACTGAGCAAAATGTCGAAGCACCAAAAGAAAATGTAACAAAGCAAGAACCAGCAGATTCAACTGACGAAAAAACATTGTTGAGCGAAGTGGTTACAAAAACAAAAGATATCGATATACATAATCCTGATTCCGTTAAAGAAGTACTAGAATCTGAAAAGCAAGCTATTTCTGGTGTTCAAAAAACCGAATCAGAATCAAACGACAGGAGTATTGGAGTAAAAACAAATGCAAGCAAATATTTTGCAAAAATGATGATCAGTTTGTTTGCAATCTTATGTTTGATCGCAGGTATCTTTTTTCTAATTAAACGTTATTCAAATAAACTGAATAAACTTCCTTTCGGTAAAAAAGAAAGAATGATCCAAGTCGTAGCAACCCATCAACTTGGAAACAAGAAAAGCATTTCACTGGTTAAGGTTGCGGGTGATTATCTTGTTCTTGGAGTCGGCAACGATAATATTTCATTAATTACACGACTAGGACCAGAAGCAGATATTGGTAAATATATTGATGAACGTTTTTGGGGTGGTACATTTGAAAAACATTTGAAGCACTTTGAAAAAAATGAAATTCCTTCTGAAGAAAAACAAAAAGTTACAAAGAACCCCGAACCCTCGCTGTCATCATTAGCAAGAAATTATGATGGGGTTAGAGATGTGGCGGTACCAGAAAGTTTTGAATCAAATTTGAAATTTGCAGCAGAAGAAGTATCAGACAAAGTCGAGCTATCATCATTTAGAAGTAATATTAAGGAAAAGTTATCTAAACTAAAACCACTTGCCTGAGGTGAAAATGAAGTCATTGCTTTTTAGCATTATTAGTTTTCTGATCAGCATGCAATTCGTTTTTGCTGCGGGTACTATGACCATTGGCAAGAAAGCGAATAACAATCCAGCTTTGTCGCCAAATATTCAAGGCAACGAAACAAGAGCTTCGCTTGGAATTCCAACATTGTCTCTTGGCGTGACTGAAGCAGGAAAGCCAGCTGAAACTGCTAATGTTTTAAAGATCATGATCATGTTGACGGTGCTTTCTCTTGCGCCAGCTATTTTGATTCTCATGACCTCTTTTACTAGAATTGTTGTGGTTCTTTCATTTTTAAGACAAGCTATTGGAACTCAGCAAATGCCTCCCAATCAATTGGTTGTAGGATTGGCTTTATTTTTGTCATTTTTTGTTATGTCACCAACATTGAAAACAATTAATACAAACGCAATTGAGCCATATATGGATAATAAATTATCGCAAATGGATGCTCTCACCCGTGCGGAAGGTCCTATTCGTAGTTTTATGTTTAAGCAAGTTCGTGAAAAAGACATTGAAACTATGATGGGCTTGGCAAAATTAAATAAACCAAAAAACAGAGAAGATGTTCCAACTTATGTATTGATCCCTTCATTTATCGTGAGTGAACTCAAAACAGCATTTCAAATGGGTTTCATGTTATATTTACCATTTTTAGTTTTAGATATGGTTGTTGCTAGCGTACTGATGGCAATGGGTATGATGATGCTTCCGCCTGTGGTTATTTCATTGCCATTTAAAGTTTTACTTTTTGTGTTGGTAGACGGTTGGCAACTAGTAGTTGGTTCTCTCGTAAAATCTTTCGGATAAAGGAGCTCAACGATGGGTGAAGAGTTTATTGTTGGCTTAGGACAAGAAGCCCTTAAAGTCACAATGCTTGTTGCGGGTCCAATTTTAATAATCGCAATGCTTGTGGGTATTGTCATTTCGTTATTACAAGCTGTAACTCAAATTAATGAAGCTACATTAACGTTTGTTCCAAAAATATTAGCAATCGCTGCAGTATTGGTAGTTTCAGGCCCGTGGATGTTGCAAATTCTCATGCAGTATACAACAGATCTTATAAGTCGGTTTCCGGAGATTATGCATTGAATATATTTGAGTGGAATGAATTACAGATTTTTACTTTCTTCCACGAATTAGTACGTGTCAGTAGTTTTCTTGTTTTTTTACCGATATTTGGCGACAAAGTCATTCCAGCAATTGTGAAAATATTATTTGGATTAGCGCTTACAGTTGTGATGCATCCGATCTTATGGTCGGGTGGATATCGAATTGATCCACAGGTAATAGAATCAACTTCAAAATTAATATTATCAATCTTAGGTGAAATTACATTGGGAGTGTTGACTGGATATATAGCGCGCTGGGCATTTGATGCATTACAATTTGCAGGCAATTTTGCGGCAACTTCGATGGGTTTTTCAATGGCTTCAGTCTTTGATCCGCATTCTGAGTCTCAAGGAATATCCTATTCAGAATTAGTTTATGTTTTAGCATCAATGTTATTTCTTGCGATGGATGGTCATCATATCTATCTTTCAACCATGCTTGAGTCTTTTAAGCATGTCCCAATGGCTGGTGTAAAAATTTTAAATATGAGTGGAGAGATGGGTCAATATTTAATTCGAATGACATCAGAAGTATTGCTGATGGGAATTAAATTATCTGCACCGGTAGCAATAGTAATTTTTATTATTAATTTAACTTTTGGTGTCGTTGCGCGTGCCGTACCTCAAATGAACGTCTTGGTCGTGAGTTTCGCAGCAAATATTATGATTGGTTTATTTGTATCACTTGTTAGTTTGCCTTCATACATCAATATGGTCGAGTTTGCATTTGAAACTTATACACCTGAAATACTTAAATTTATGAAAATATTGGGAGCTTGATAAATGGCTGAGTATGAAGAACGCTCCCTGGATGATTTAACAGAAGAGCCCTCGCAGCATCGATTAGATGAGTTAAAAGAAAAAGGACAAACAGCGCAAAGCCGTGAACTGACATCTGCAATAGTTTTCATTACAGTGCTCATTTGTGTATATTTTTTTTCAGCTAAATTTTTTACAAATTATTCAGATTTATTAAAAGAAATATTCACAAAAGACTTATTAAAAAAATTCGACACAAGTGACTGGAATACTTTTAGTGAAATAATGAGCCGTTGCATGAAACTTGCGGTCATGACATTTGCTCCAATTGGCATCGCTGCACTAGTGCTGGGAATATTGGGATCGGTTGCTCAAACGGGTTTTATATTTACAACTGAAACTCTAACTCCAGACTTTAATCGAGTGAATCCAGTCAATGGATTTATGAAGATACTATCTCTTAAAAGTTTAACTGAAGGTACAAAATCACTTTTTAAGTTAGTTGCTGTTCTTATGGTCGTTTATTCATTTTTAAAGAAAGAAATGGCAATGTTGCCTGATTTAGTCGCAATGAATGTTACACAAATATTACATTACATGGCTACGGTATCAGTGAAGGTACTTGCAGTAGTGTCTGTAGTGCTTCTTGTTGCCGCTGGATTTGATTATTTTATTCAGTGGAGACGTTTCAGACAACAAGCACGCATGACGAAGTCTGAAGCAAAGCAAGAGTTAAAAGAGCGCGAAGGGGATCCGCAAATCAAAGCTCGAATCAGGAGTATTCAAAGAGAAGCTGCACGTAAACGAATGATGAAAGCAATTCCAAAGGCCGACGTAATCGTAACAAATCCGACACACTTTGCGGTTGCGATTGTTTATAATCCTGAAGAACACTTTGCACCTAAGGTTGTTGCAAAGGGTGCGGACTTTCTTGCCCAGAAAATCAAAGCAGTAGCGAAAGAGAATAATATACCCATGGTTGAAAACGTGGCTTTGGCTCGAACTTTGTATAAACATGTTAAGGTAGGGCAGTTGGTCCCGCGTTCTTTGTATCAGGCAGTCGCAGAAGTGTTGGCATATGTTTACAAATTACGTGGAAAAAAACCAAAACTACAAGACGAAAAAGGGACAAATACCAAGGAAGGTGTAAGTCCGAATTTATAAATAACTAGTTTTGCAGGGGATAAAGGAATTATCCAGTGGCAGATAACACAAACGCAGTTGTAAAAACTCAATCAGGAAACCGACTCAGTGATCTGATGTTGCAGATTTCGAGAAGTCCTGACCTTGCAGTGGCAATCGGATTGGTTGGAATTCTGATCGTCATGGTTTTGCCACTTCCGACAATTTTACTAGACATTTTGTTGTCACTCTCAATCGCATTAAGCGTCATGCTTTTGTTGTCGGCAGTTTATACCCAGAAAGCATTAGACTTTAGTGTATTCCCTAGTTTGTTATTAATTACTACGTTGTTTCGTTTGAGTTTGAATGTGGCGACAACACGTTTGATTTTGCTGGATGGAGCAGACAAGGGAACCGATGCTGCCGGAGGAGTAATCAAAAGTTTTGGTGAATTCGTTGTCGGTGGAAATTATGCTGTAGGGATCGTTGTCTTTACAATTCTTGTCATAATTAATTTTATAGTTATTACCAAAGGTGCAGGTCGTATCGCAGAAGTTGCTGCTCGATTTACTTTAGATGCAATGCCCGGAAAGCAAATGTCGATCGATGCTGATTTAAATGCAGGAACGATCAATGAAGAAGAAGCAAGACGACGCCGTTCTGAAATTTCAAGAGAAGCAGATTTTTATGGAGCCATGGACGGTGCAAGTAAGTTCGTTCGTGGAGATGCGATCGCCGGTATCATGATTGTTTTGGTTAATATCGTTGGTGGTATTATTATCGGGACAATTCAAAAAGGTAAATCTCTTGAAGAAGCAGCGAGTGTATTTACGTTGCTCACAATTGGTGACGGTCTCGTCACACAAATTCCAGCACTTATTGTTTCAACGGCCGCTGGTATGCTTGTTACTCGTACGGGTGGCAATAATAATTTAGGAAAAGAAATTTCTGATCAACTATTTTATAATCCAAAACCAGTTGCAGCTGCTGCATTTGTTATGTTTATTATGGCATTAATCCCAGGATTGCCACATATTCCATTTTTGGTTTTAGCGACAGCCGCAGGTTATTCTTCTTATAAAATGTATCGAAAAGATATTAATTTAGTTGAAGAAAAGAAACGCAAAGAAGAATTAGAAAAATTAAAACCTGTAAAAGAAAAAATTGAAAATCTATTACCTGTCGATGCCTTAGAACTTGAAGTTGGATACGGATTAATTTCAATTGTCGATGCAGATCAAAAAGGTGAGTTGTTAGAAAGAATTACGCATATTCGAAAACAGTTTGCTCTAGATATGGGTATTATTATACCGCCATTACGAATACGAGATAATTTGCAACTTAAACCAGGTGAATATGTTCTTTACTTAAAAGGTATAGAAATTGGCCGTGGTGAATTAATGGTCGATCATTTAATGGCTATGGATCCTGGAAACGTAGCCGAAAAAATTCCTGGAATACCGACATTAGAGCCAGCTTTCGGTCTGTCTGCAATTTGGATCACAGCAAAACAAAAAGACCAAGCACAATACAATGGATACACGGTTGTCGATCTTTCCACAGTAATTGCAACTCATTTTACAGAACTGATTCGTAAACATTCATACGAACTGGTTGGACGTCAAGAACTTCAAGGACTGATTGATGTGCTAAAGCAAAACCATCCTAAAGTTGTTGAAGAATTAATCCCGAATATTTTAGCTGTTGGAGTGGTTTTGAAAGTATGTCAAAACTTATTGCGAGAGAGTGTAAGTATTCGTGACTTGAGAACGATCTTTGAAACATTAGTGGAACACGCACCACATACAAAAGATCCAAATATTTTAACTGAATATTGTCGTGCTTCATTAGGAAGATCGATTACTAGAAAATTACTCACTCCAATGGGAGAGTTGCCATTGCTGACTCTCGAAAGACAAGTGGAAGAACAAGTTGCGCAAGGTGTGATTCAAACAGATCAAGGTCCGCAGCTTTCTTTGGACCCAGGTTTTGTGCAGCAATTAATTCGAGAATTAAATTTAGAAGCAGAAAAAATGGTAATGGAACACTCGCAAGCAGTTTTACTAGTGTCTCCTGTCATTCGACTGCACATGCGACAACTTTTAGAAAAATTTGTACCCCATTTAGTGGTGCTTTCTCATAACGAGATTGCTCCGAGTATACCTATTAAATCGTTTGCGACTGTGAGGTTAAGCCATGCAAGTTAAGAAATTCGAAGCTCCAACAATTCAAGAAGCGTTAGTGCTGATAAAAAATGAATTGGGTCCTGAAGCAATCATTTTATCTACAAAACAAAATAGAAAAGGATTTGGATTATTATCTAAGGCATCCGTTGAAGTGACCGCTGCAATTTCTGAAAAAGCACTGGCAAAGAAAACCGTTACAGAGCGAATGATGCCAAAAGCTGCAAAGCAAAGTTTCGAAAAATTACCCGCTTCAGCGCAATCTGAAATTTACGAAAATTTCACAGGTTATATTCAAGAACGAAAAGCTGAGAACAAACAAAAAAATTCTGGTGTCGGAGCAGTGAGTGCACAACCAAAAACACAAAAGGGAATCACGTCGCAACGCTATTCAGATATCGATTCGGATGAAATGAGTAAAAATGAAATTCCAGCTCAAGGGTATGCAAGAAATGGTAGTCTACCGAGCAGTAAATTAGGCGCTTTAGTCGAAGGGGCATCTGCAGGGGGCGCATATCTATCGTCCCAATCAATGCAAATGGGACAAAGTCAATCGTTATCACAAAAGTCATTTGTACAACAGCAGCAGCAACAGCCTGCAATGAATAAAGAAATGATGAATGAAATTCAAAGATTAAAAAATATGGTTGCTGAATTAAAATCAGAACAAACACAGATGGCTGATTCTAGAATTTTAGAAAGAAATTCAGATGAATTGAGTGAAGAATTTAAACATTTATTGAGAAATGGAATTGAGAAAAAATTTGCTTCTCAATTAATTAAACATTTAACTTTTGGTTTAAGTCAGGAAGATTATCGAAACCCTGATAAAATTACAGACATGCTTGCGGTTGAGATTATGGGTCAGCTCAAAATTCAAGACCCGTTAGAAGGAATGAAGCAAGGAAATTCAAAAGGACCCGCAATCATAACTTTAATCGGATCGACAGGAGTCGGTAAGACGACAACGATTGCAAAAATTGCTAGCCAAGCGATTTTAAATAAAGGCTTAAAGGTTGGGTTAATCAACGTTGACTCTTATAAAGTTGCAGCGCTTGATCAAATGGCAACCTACGCAAAAATATTAAATGTTCCATTTAGACAGGCGTCTACTCCTGCTGAATTAGAAAGAGCATTGGCTGAATTTAAACCGCTTGATTTAGTATTAATTGATACAAGTGGTAGGTCGCAACGTGATTCAGAAAGTT
>CAZPTV010000070.1:0-7426 GCA_964589335.1 uncultured Bacteriovoracaceae bacterium | reverse complement strand
CTAAAATATTTAAAATTCATGGTAAAGTTGATGTTCTCGTTAATAATGCGGCAATTGTTCGCAGGAGTGACCCACTACAAGCAACAGTTAAAGAATGGGAAGAAACGATGAATGTAAATGTCATCGGAACATTTCTATGCATTCAACAAGTTTTACCACATATGATTTCTAGATCGTTTGGAAGAATAATAAATATTTCTTCAATCGCTGGAAGAAGCTATAGTAAAACGTCTGCAGTAAGTTATACAGCTTCTAAATATGCTGTCATTGGAATGACTCGGCAGCTTGCTGTTCAATATGGAAAAACGGGTGTGACGATTAATTGTGTTTGTCCTTCTCAAACCTTAACGGAACAATTAATTTCTACAGTTTCTGAAGAAACTAGAAATCAAATTGCAGGTCAAATTCCACTCGGTCGATTTGCCGATCCAAAGGAAGTGGCCCATTCAATTGCATTTCTTGCGAATGAAAGCTCTTCTTATATCAACGGCGCAATTCTCGATGTTAATGGTGGACAGCTCTAATTAAAATCAAATTAAAAATAGAAGTGTTCCATGTCTCGTGCTCCACACGCAAGACGAATGCCGGGCTCTTTACTTGTGCAAACAATATGATGGATAGTGCCACGAGGAAGAAATACTAAATCTCCCTTATTGCCAACGGTTTTCGTGCCGTCTTCAAGTCGCCATTCAAAAGTACCGTCAATTACGAGCCACCACTCATCGTGGGTATAATGAGCATGTTTTCGGGCTCCTTCGCCGGGTTGTTGACAGATTAATGCGGTTTGATCAGTTGCTGTGTAAAATAAAAAGTGACACCAAGGAGCTTTTCCCATTTTTTCGATAATTTCATTAATATTTCTTTTTCTTAAATTAACTGACGATGGATCAAATTTTCCAACACCATCACGGCCCATTAGGCTACCGAGTTCATGTTCAATGCTTTTAAAGTTATCGGGAATTTTAAATTGACCAACTTGGTAACGCTCACGCTTATGAAGTAATGCGGCTTCAATAATTCGTAAGTCGTCCCAGGTGTCTGCATCTAAAGCCTCAACTCTATTTAATGGAAAATAACCAATTTTACCGCAAAATGTTGGACCATTTTCATTCTCATTATTTCGATCATAACTTTCAATAAATGATTTAGTTTTCCATCCAGTCAATGCCCAAGTAATTTGCTTTAATGGTTGCAATGATTGCGTTGGAATTTTTTTAGATAATGAAAAGTTAATTGGATCATTACCATATAAAGTTTCAGTGTGGCGTTCTTCAACTGAAAATGCAGAATCATAATTTTCTTTTTCAAATGTCTGAACAAAATTAGCAATTGTTTTTCCTTCGAGAAGGGGTGAGGTTGTGTGTACTAAAAACAATTCGGCATCACCAATGAATTTCATAAAATCATAAAGAAAATGGTCGTGGGTTTGACATCGATCATTGTTACAAGATCTTGATTTATTTTTCATCGTGCACGCAGAGCCACCATGTGCAGGATTTCTTTTATAAAACTTTACATCGTAAAGTTTAGCAAATTTCTCAAATACATCATGTTCCGTATTAATATAAATTTCATCAAAAACACCAGACTCTTTACATGCTTTAATGATATAAGAAACGAGAGGATGTCCATCAACGAGAAGAAGATTTTTATCTGGGATTCGTGTTGATCCTAATAACATCGGGATAATTGCGATTTTTTTCATATGGAATGTCCTCTATATAGGGGGTATTTTTAATAAAATTCATCTCAATTTTTACCCCACTTAAGTTTTTGATTCAAGATATTACGGATAAACGTTAAGAAGAATAAAGGGTTACAAGGTTCTTAATTGCGCTTCTTCCCATGGCTAAAACAGATTCAATCGAGTTGCCACAAATATGAGGAGTCGTGATTAAATTATGAATACCTAGGAGCTCTAAATTATTTGGAGGTTCTTCAGAATACACATCGAGTGCTGCTCCAGCGATTAATTTTGAATTTAATGCTTTAATTAAATCTTGTTCGTTAACAATGGAGCCGCGCGCAGTATTAATCAAATATGAATTTCGTTTCATTAAGTTCATTTGTTTTAAAGTTACTAAATTAGAAGTGACTGAAGTTAATGGAGTGTGAATGGTAAGAAAATCGGATTGAGTAAATAGTGTCTCAAAGTCTACTAATCGGACATTATTTTCGTTTGCATATTGTGTGCGGTCTTCAATGTCGTTTGCTAGAATTTTACAATTAAAAGGTTTTAAAAATTCTACTAATTTTTTACCCACATTTCCAAGTCCAAGAATGCCTATGGTTTTGCCAATTATAGAAAATCCGCCATTTTTATTCCAAACCCCATTTTTAAGTCCATTGCTACCCGTATATAAATTTCTAGATAACATAATCATAAAAGCTAGGGTTTGTTCTGCGACAGAAAAAGCATTGACGCCAGGGCTATGTAAAACGCGAACTCCAGCGGTCTTACAATCGTTAAAATTAATATTATCAATACCAACCCCATATTTTGATATTTTTTTAAGCTTAGGTGAGAGCTTAAATAATTGAGTATTAATTTGCTCAAGGCCAACAATTAAACCAGTAGAATTTTGTAAGTAGGTCGACAGAGATTCTGTTGTAAATTTAATACCCGCAGAATTAAACGTAACATTTGAAAACTGTGTCAGCAGCTCTTGTCGCAAAGTTTCATTCTGTGAAAAAGAAGACGAACTAACTGCAATGGGCTCATTTATCATTAATTGATGTTATATAAGAATAGATTTAATTTGTAATTAAATTTCTATTTAGTTGTGGATGTAGAGTCTTTTGAATATTAAACTTATTAAATGATAAAATTGATTGTTTACGATTTTGATGGGGTTTTAACTGACAGCAGGGTCTATGTTACCGAAGAAGGCAAAGAGTCAGTTGCTTGTAATCGCAATGATGGATGGTGGATAAAACAAATCAAGGCCAAAGGAATGGATCAAATCGTATTAACCACTGAGCAAAATCCAGTAGTCTTGGCCCGCGGTAAAAAACTAAACCTTCAAGTTATTCAATCTCCAGGAGAAAAGCTTAATATATTAAAAGAAGTAGCCCGTGAAAAAAATATAGGTTTAGAGAATATTTGCTACATTGGCAATGAAATGAATGATTTTGAATGTATGAAATCAGTTGGTTTAACAATGGCACCTGCCGACAGCAATCCAAAAATATATCAATTAGCAAAAATTAAATTAAATGTTAATGGTGGGGCCGGAATTGCAAGAAAGGTTTATGAATATTTTTTTGAAATTATAAAATTTGAAAAAATAATTAAAAATCCTAACATTTATGTAGTCATTCCAATACATCAAAATTTCGATCTCAAGAATGAGAACAACATTTTTCAAATAGAAGAAACAATCCATTATGCAAAAGAAGCCGCAGAAATTTCGAAAATATTTCTTATGGTTGAGAATGCGTCTCTTCAAAATTATGAGAATAAAAATTGTTCAATAATAAATACATCCAGAGGAATGGATAAAATTAAAAGTCTTAACTTAATGTTTGAATATTGTGAAAATAATGGAATTTTAAAACCAGAAATTATCATTTATTTAAATCCAAAAACTCGAAATTCAAATTCAAAGCAACTCGGTCATGCGATAGAAAAACTGCTGAACGATGAAGTTGCAACTTCGCTTTGTTCTATTAAAAAAATCAATACCCCTATTTATGACAGATATTTTTTAGACGACAGTCAGAGTCCAGGGGTTGAAATTTTAGATGGAAACTTCGAAATATTTCGTGCTGAGTTGATATTGAAACACGGAAAACTATATGGGAACAATTGTTTGGCTTTTCTCATATCGTAAGTGTTAATAAATTCGATAAAAATTGAATGAATATAAGAAAAATCATGGCTTTTAGGATTAGAAATTGTTAAAAATTAGCCATGTTTAATAGCGGAGCGTCATCAAAAACACTTTTGAACGATAAAGTAATACTACTCACGGGAGCCACTGGTTCTTTTGGGAAGGAATTTGTTAAAAACGTTTGTAATCAATTTAAGCCGAAAAAACTAATTTGTTTTAGTCGTGATGAATTAAAGCAATTTGAAATGGCCCAGGTTTATAATGAACAAAAATATCCATTCATAAGATACATGGTGGGAGATGTTCGAGATCGTCAAAGGCTTTATCGTGCTTTTGATGGAGTGGACATTGTCATTCACGCTGCGGCACTGAAACAAGTTCCTACCGCAGAATATAATCCATCCGAAGTTATTAAAACAAATGTTGATGGTGCAATGAATGTTATCGATGCAGCAATGGATCGAGGGATTAAAAAAGTTGTAGCGCTATCTACAGACAAAGCTTGTAACCCAATAAACCTGTACGGAGCAACAAAGCTTTGCTCTGATAAATTATTTGTTGCAGGAAATGGCTATGCGGCAGAAAAAGAAACTCGGTTTTCGGTGGTTCGCTATGGAAATGTTGTGGGATCAAGGGGCTCTGTTGTTCCATTTTTCTTAAAAATGAAAAAGACCGGTACAATACCAATTACCGATGACAGAATGACTAGATTTTTTATTACACTCGATCAAGGTGTAAAGCTTGTTTTTTTAGCGATTGAATCCATGTTCGGTGGCGAAATTTTTGTACCTAAAATTCCATCAATGAAAATTATGGATCTTGCAAATTTAATCGCTCCAGAATGTGAGAAAAAAATTATTGGAATTAGACCTGGCGAAAAAATTGACGAAATGCTGATTTCAAAAGAAGAAGCAAGAAGTGCTCTTGATATGAGGGATTATTTTATCGTTGAGCCAGAAGATTTACGGTGGAGAAAGAGTTCTGAAATACGCAAAAACCCAAAAGTTAAAGATGGTTTTTACTATTCAAGTTCCAATAATGAAGTTTGGCTAACGAATGCTCAAATGACCGATATGATGTCTAAATATAACGAAGGTTATTAAAAAGAGTGAATACATTAAAAAATAAAAAAATACTCGTAACAGGCGCAGATGGTTTTATCGGGTCGCATCTGACGGAAAGACTAGTAAAAGAAGGAGCAAACGTAAGGGCATTTGTATTTTATAACTCTTTTAATTCTTGGGGTTGGCTAGATCAGAGTACTTCTAAAAATAAATTTGAAGTTTTCTCAGGAGATATTCGAGATCCGCATGGAGTTAAAAAAGCGATGGAGAATTGCGAGATTGTAATACATCTTGCGGCACTCATAGCAATTCCATACTCGTATCATTCCCCCGATACATATATTGATACAAATATAAAAGGTACTTTAAATATTGTTCAAGCGGCTAGAGAACTTAAGGTTTCTCGTGTGATCCATACCTCTACAAGCGAAGTATATGGAACTGCAAAGCAGATTCCAATTACAGAAGACCACCCACTTCAAGGACAATCTCCATATTCTGCTTCAAAAATTGGTGCTGATCAAATTGCACTATCATTTTATTCATCATTTCAAACCCCTGTGACAGTTTTGAGACCATTTAATACTTTTGGTCCAAGACAGTCTGCTAGAGCAATCATTCCAACAATCATCACACAAATTCTAGCAGGCCATACAGAAATTAAACTTGGGTCTACGCATCCGACACGTGATTTAAATTATATTGATGATACAGTGGATGGTTTCATTCGTGCAGCCGGTTCAGAAAAAGGTCTGGGTGAAGTTGTGAATCTGGGATCAGGATTTGAAATATCTATAGGTGATTTAGCACAGTTAATTTCAGAAATAATGGGTGTTAAAATTAAAATTATTCAAGATGATATTCGAGTTCGTCCTGATAAGTCAGAAGTCGAACGGTTATTAGCATCAAATGAAAAGGCAAAAAAATTATATCATTGGGAACCACATTATTTTGGCAAAGAAGGCTTGAAAAAAGGTCTTATTCAAACGATTGATTGGTTCAAAAATAAAGATAATCTTATTCGTTATAAACCAGATCAATACAATATTTAAAATGTCTGAAATAATTCTTTGTTCAATTTGCGCACGTGGTGGTTCAAAAGGTGTTAAGAATAAAAATCTCAAACTTATTAATGGGAAACCTTTAATTGCTTATAGCATTGAACAAGCTCTTAAGGCGAAAATATTTAACACAATAGCCGTCAGCAGCGATTCAGATGAAATACTTGATTGCGCAAAAAAAAATGGTGCAAATATTATAATTAAACGTCCGATCGAATTAGCAACAGATCAAGCCCCAAAGCTTCCAGTGATCCGTCATGCATTCTTAGAATCAGAACGTGAATACGGCAAAAACTTTGATTATGTTGTTGATCTAGATGCGACATCGCCACTAAGAGATATAGGTGATATTCGTGGTTGCGTAGAAATGATGAAAACAAAAAAATACAGTAATGTGATTACCGGATCTGCTTCAAGAAGATCGCCTTACTTCAATCTTGTAGAAATAAATGATAAAGGCTTTGTTGAACTTTCTAAAAAAAATAAATCAGAAATTATTCGCAGACAAGACGCACCAAAATGTTTTGACTTGAATGCATCGATCTATGTTTGGTCTAGAGATTCACTACTAAATTGTTCAAAAGTAATTGATGCCAAAACTGGTTTATTTGAAATGCCCGAAGAAAGATCTTGGGATATTGATTCAGAATTAGATTTTAAATTTGTTGAATTTCTTTTAAAGAACAATTCCTAGGATTATTTAGAGTTCTTAGAATCAGATATAGAATCAAATTTATTAAATAATATATTCTTAATGCCAAGCAAATTTCCGAGTAAGGCCGATCTTCTAAAATGAAATAGATCAGAAATGATCATTCCAAAAATCATCAAAAATAAAGATGTGACAGATATTAAATGAATGCCTACGTTTTTTCGTAACAAATACCACATATTTTGAATCCACATGCGACGGTGTTTAGTGCCCGGATCTCTTCCGGTCATTGTATGAACGTCTAATGCACGTGCCGTCGGTTCGTAGAAATTAATATACAAACGTGAGACTCGATAGGAGATATCAGTATCGTCTCCGTAACCGTATCCAATCATTTTGTCATCAAAACGAAATTTGGATAAAATAGAACGATTCCAAACTGTAATCCCGCCTGGAACAAATTCAACTTCTCTAAATTTTGGAAAGCCGTGGCTAAAAGTAGGACATCCGTTTGGTAAAAAATTTCCATTTCCTGAGTGCGGTAATAAAAATAACCTTTCAATAAGAGTGCTTTTAAAAGCAACGTTTGTTAAAGTGCCGGAACCCGCAGCATATAGATGACCTTTCGTTCCAGTAAAATGATTTAAAATATTTTTAAAAAAGTCTGGTTCCAATAATAAATCATCATCAAGAAAACACACGTATTCAATTAAATCTGACACTCGATCGATTCCATTATTCCTAGCTAATGTTAATCCTTTAATTTCTTGTTTAAAGTATATTTTCTTAATTGAATTCGAATTCCATTTTGAAAAT
>CAZPTV010000069.1:0-7460 GCA_964589335.1 uncultured Bacteriovoracaceae bacterium | reverse complement strand
CTCAAGTGACAATCAAAACGGTACATCTGCACATAGTTCAACCGATGTAGGAAAAGCACACACCGCTATGTTTTTTATCGATTCATCCAATCGAAAGAAAATCGATTTAGCAGCTCCAACAAGTTCACGCATTTATACAAAATTAACTGAAGGGCACCAATGCGGAACCACTTGCGCGCCAGAAGTCTTAAATGCAATAAATAGCTGGATTACAGGAGGCGCAGGCACAGGCGGCATCACTACTTCTTATGACTTTAAATATTCAACCAGTGCTTCATTAGCAAATGCAACAACTGTAACGAATGTTAACTATCCTTACTCAATAAATACACTTGCTGCGGGAACCACATATTATTTTCAAGTTGTCGCAAAAAATTCAATTGGCAGTACAAACTCAAGCATTTTAAATTTTGCAACACAATCAAGTGGTGGCGGCGGCACTACACCTCCAATTAATTTTCAAACTGAATTGCGAGTTGCTGACCGTAGATATGTAATGGATGTTTTTAATTCTGTATTTGGCACATCTTTGGTTTTACCTAATTCTTCAGAACCTTCAAATACTTTACGAAGTTATATTTGGGAGCAAGCTGCCTTTGGTGGTGCTTGCGATGTATACGCTGGAGTTTGGACCGGTGGATTTGCTTTCGAAAATTATAATGAACGTTGTCCCGATGGCATTGATTCAGTAACCTTAACAAATGTAAATCCAATACGTATGGCTTATATGAGTAAAGCTTGTGATCTAATGGTATCAAACACAACCACATTGAATACTGCTTTCACTAAAATATTTGGATCAACAACTGCGGGCGCAGTCAATGATGCAAATCTATTAAAAGCTTATCAATTATTCTACCCTGAAGATACACTTCCTACCAATGTCAGAGATGCTCTCATTGCACTTGGAAATTCAGGCAGTGCTGCAACAGATACTGACCGTTGGAAAAATATTATACTCGGTGTTTGTGGAACAACTGAGTGGTGGATAAAATATTAATTTTCAATTTTTTTAGGACAACTCGACATTTTTACATAATTCAATGTTCGAGTTAGAGCTTTCTCTTCATCTAAATATATTTCACTAACCATTGAACCATTAAAATATACAGAATGCAGACGATTATTTAAGCAGTATGTAATCCAACCATCCCCGGTATACTCTCCCTTTACACTTGCATAAAACTTATCAGGATCACCTGGTATAGAAATATAATCAAAACTATATTCAACTAATTCATCAGCATTAGGTTCAGATAATAATTTTTGATCTATCTTTAATAGCGAATACTCTTGATTTGATAAAACACAATGATATTCACCTGTGAGCTCTGGACATTGCACTGCAAATGAATTTTGAGATAAAAATAATAGAACAAAAATAGAAACAATCGAGTGTCTTTTCATATAATCAAATCATAGTACAATAACGAAGAACATCAAAGTTTAACTAAAATATAAAAAGAATAGTCACTTAAATTTTCTATGATTCTCTACTACGGGTTACTTAGATGTCATTGCAAAGATACTCTCAATGATCCATGATTTGAAATAGTCTTAAATTTCTTTACCAACTTCCAGACGCACCACCGCCACCAAATCCACCTCCACCAGACGAACTACTCGTCGAGCTACTTCCCGTCGAACTGCTTGTAAATGATGTCGAACCTGAAAAGCTAGATGCACTTCGAGAACGATTTGAATGAAGGCTTTTAAAATTTAAAAAACCATCCGTTAATCCAGGTTTTATTAATTCTAAAACCATAAAAATAAGCGGAAGAATATACAATAAAAGAATAAAAATACTTGGTAGTAAAATAATCAAATAATTATTTTTATAAATACCGACATTAATAAAAATTGAAAAAAATGCCGAGAGAAATAAATAAAAAATTAAAGATCCTATCGGATTTCCTTTGTGAGCTTTTTTCCCTAATTTTTTATCTCTTTTATATAATGAAACACCAAGCGCGATCACAAGCATCGCAATCGCATACAAGACCACCACTAAAATGATATAATTATCATTAAAAACTTCTTCTGTAAGAATTTTTTCTGCATGATATCTTTTCTTCATTTCCTAAATTATTTACTGAATTTCATTAAGAATTTTCTTCGCGTCTTTTCTTGTTTGCATTAAGAAATTTATAAAAGCTTCAGAAAGTTTATCTGCATTTCTTTTAACTTTTGTTTGTGTTTTGTAATTGTTTATAAATTCCATAACCTCTTGATAAACATCTCCGTTTGGCCTTGTACCATCAATCAGATTCTCAACAGCTTCAACTACTTCTGGATTATTTTCTCGCTCGTAATCACTAATGATTTTTTGTAACTTTCTTCGATCAGTTCTTGTAATACCAATTCCACTGCGATTGCTGACTTTACTCTTTTCCCAATATGCCGTTGGTTCTCCATCAATTAATTCGCCCTCTTTCATCACTTTTCCAACCGCTGTACCAAATGCCGTCAAAAATGTAACTTCTGCCAAGTCATTTTCCCAAGGATGGTTTCGAGGATTTAAATTTACCATGATGTGTCTGTCTAATTCTGCTGTGTAGATTGCAATAAAATCAGTTGCTACTGTTTGTCCTTCTTCTGATTCTTGATCAAATGCAGAAGTATCACACTGTAAAATGACATCCATTAGTGATTTATAAAAATTTTCGGTCTGTGTATTACCCGTGACATATTTTCCTAATTCACGAAGATAAAAAGTATCCGATGCATCGTTTGCATTGTGTCCAGGTCCCGCACCAAAACTACGACCTGACTTTACATCATCTGCTTCTTCTCCAGTTTTATAACCATAATTATAATAATAATTGTCATCGTTTAATTGCACCAATGTTCCTGCCCCACTTGCCATTGCAAAAAATTGCGCTAGTCCAAACATATCAGCACCACGACCAATATTTGGTCTAATTACATTAACCATATTCGAAGGCTTAAATTTTTTACCTTCCATTGTTTCTGCAAGTTCTTTCAAACCAACTTTTCCATCTTCAAAAGAGCGCAAAACTTTATTCACTACTTTTGTATCAAAATTGTACAATGCTTTGTTAATAGCTGTTGAATTGACAACCGTGTAGGTTGTTTCATAGTCATCATCAAATTGTGCCTTAATTCCACCTTCTACGGTCATGGCTTCTAGAAATGTCTTTCCTCTGTAATCATTCAGATCAATGGAATGAGACATCTCTAATGCTGGTGGTGTTGCAAAAGCAGAAGATACTATCGTGAATAAAGAGACTAAAAATAGTTTAGATATAGTTTTCATTGCGTACTCCAAAATGGTTTACGCAATGTATAAAATTTATGACTTACATCGTCAAGGGTGAATTTAAATTAAAATTGAGTAAGTGCTTTTGAGTAAGTACTATTCCAAACTTTTGAGAATATATCGTTTAAATTGGAAACTGCCTGTGTATTTGTAAAAATAGCTCCAACATTACGAGTACTTAGAAAATATGAACCAGATAAGTTTTCAGAACCCATCCAAGCAACAGCTCCATCAAAAAGAATGTATTTGCTGTGGATCAAGCGAGCATATGGAATTTTACCGCCTGTCCAATCGGGTATTGTTACGACCTTAACTGTTACGCCAGCATTCTGTAAATTCGTTAAAGCTTGTGCTCCACTTGTCATGCTTTTTTTATCGACTAATAGTCTCACATCAACGCCACGTTTAGATGCTGCAATTAAAGCATTTTGGAGCTCAAGCCATTCCCCTGGCTTGCCAAATAAACGAATTCCATAATCATATGTCTGTAGATAAATACTCTTTTTCGCAGAAGTTATTTGTTTAATATATTGAGACCAGGTTGTTACTGTTCCTTCTGGAATAAATGTGGGAGGTGATGCAAGAAATACAGAACCATTTTCCTTTGAAGCAACCTCATGCAAAGGTTTTTCTTGAATAATTTCATTAGTAGGATTTTGATTGAAAAACACACCCTTTGACCAATCCATTAAAAATATTTTATTTAATCCAACTAAAATATTTGCATCATCACTCTTTAAACCCACTTCATGAATGTGCATTAATGCTCGCCAATCATAATTATGGCTTCCCATAAAAAATATTTTATTATCAATAATGAAAAATTTAGCGTGTTGAACACCACCTGTTAATACATCAAAATCTATTGTTTTTACTTGTATGTTTTGAATTGATGCCAGTTGACTTGGAATGGCTTGATTGGTTTTTACCATTTTGGAATCAACTAATAAACGAATTTTAACCCCTCTTTTTGCAGCTTTAATAATTTCATTCGTCACGTTAGTAAGTATTGGATTCTGAGTTGTATTTGAATCATCTGATGCATAAAACATTTCTAAATCAATACTCTTTTGTGCTTCTGAAATCATTTGAAGCCAAACATCTTTAGCATGTTTGATTCCAGATACTTCAAGATTTGTTTCGACGGGTACGCTTTGAACGATCTCGAATACAGAAGCAAAAGAATTTAAGGTGAATAAGAAAACAAATAAGAGCAATTTTAAAGTTTTCATAGATTAATCTTAGCTATCTGTTTCTATCAAGTAAAGAAGGTTGAACATTAAATAATACCTTATTAAATTTGTTTATTGGTCAATACGTAATTAAAACAATATTAATCATTCAAATTTTTTTAAAAAAAAATTTTATACTTAATTTATCGTTTTTTACCAAATCGAATCAAATTAAAACTGAATAATGCCATCGCTTTTAATTCTGTTGTATCTCGTGATAACAAAGCACCATTATGAAGTATCGTTACACTTCCTTTGGTAACGGCTCCGAACAGATAAAAATTAAAATCATCAAATAAATCTAATTTTAATCCTAACCTCAAGCCATTTGCATTATACCCTAAAGATGCAGAGTAACCGGGTGCCGTTATTTTAGATGTTAGAGAATTATACTCATATCCAATTAATAAAAAACTATACAAACAATCCAAACCCCAACCAAACATTTGTTGTTTATTATGTTCGTTTGTATTGATATCAGTATTTTTCAAAAAGGTTAGAGAACTTGCACCGAATATTTCAAAAAATAATCTTTTAGTTTTTTCATCAAAAGGTCCCATTTTCCAACGTAGTTCACCAAATCCACCAGCACCAGAATACCGAGCATTTTCTTTACCTGTCGTTGACGTTAAGTACACATTTGATAATACTGGAGCTAACCCCAAATTTAATTCAGCAGCATGAAGCTTTGAAAGCATGCTAACGAAAACTACAAATAGAAAAAAATACCTAGCTGGAATCACGATATTTTTACCTTTCAACGTAAATGTAAGTCAATTTTTCATATTTCATTAATATTTTATCATCAAATACCGAAAAAAAAGAAAGACGAATTAATAAAGTATGAATCATAAGCGTAAACCAGCTGTACGCACACGGCAGAAGATTCCTACTCGTATCAGGAAAGTAATTCAGAGCCTGATACTGATTGTGGCTTTCTCTACTCATTTTTATGGCTGCCTGCTTCCAGATTCCGAGTCAACAGGCGGTGTTGTTTCATCAGGCGGATCTACAACTACAACACCTTCTCCATCAACCCCAACAAATACTGCATGTACAAAACATCTGTTGAGCAATGGTCAACCTGGAATAGTAACCGCAGTATCTCGCGCAGCATTTTCTGATACTAAAATGATTCCCACTACGATTTATCCTGCAACTGCATTTATTGATCCGAATAATTTATCCGTTAAATTTTCATACTTTGATGGAAATGATTTCAGAACTGAAGTCGTTTCGGGTGATGGTAATGCAACATACGTCAAACTTGTTTGGCTCTCAGATCTAACACCCCTAGTTTTTTGGATCAATTCTACAGCAACGCCTACGGCAGCACAATTTGTAAAGATGGCAGCTCGCAGTGCACCCATTACAACAGATGAAGCAACTTGGACTGCAGGAATTATTGAAAAAAACACAATAGCGACAGCCACAAAAACACTTGAAGTTGAAGTGAGTCCTCTTGATCAGGTTGGTGTAAATATTATCAGTTACAATGCAACCGCTACTGCGGGTATTAAACCAAAATTTGCATATTGCTCGAGTGGTTGTTCTTCAGCAAATAATTATAATATGATGATTGTTGGTTATGTTAAAAACTCTTTGGCAAATGCAGCAATAACCTCAGTAGGAATGTCGTGGTGTAAAGTAAATGCAACAACATTTTATCCAGCTATAACTTATTCAACAACAACTACCACAGAGTATGCGATTTGCAGAAATCCACTTTCACAATGTAATGACTTTACTAAGTGGACATCTGTTGCCATTGGTGCTGCAACCAGCGTTGGTACAAAGTTAATCTTAGACTCTACAATTACAGGTGACATTCCAAAAGTTGCTGTTGCATTTGGTGGAGCAACACAAATGAAAGTTTACAAAATGGGAACGACAGCTTGTGATCAGACTCCCGTTGCATTAACTACAAACGTAGCCGTGGGCGCTGCAGGACAAGGCGACAAATGGTTAAGCTTTAAAAAAGACAGTTCAAGTAAATTTCATTTAAGCGCCAATACATCTACGACAAGTGTTGCATATATTAATAGTCAGACAACAGATCCAACGGGTGCATGGAATACAGCATTTACTTTAGATACAATAACCCTGCCCGCTGCCTCAGCGGCATCAATGACCATTGATACTCTTTCTACACCTAATAGAATTTTTACTGCTTATGGAATTAATGTGGCACCATTTGAGTTTAGATTGATGCAAATACCAGATATCACAATTGCTTCATCAGCAATGACTGCCAATCAAATTACTAGATCAGATATTGATTTATCTGGAAACATTCAATTAGCTGCAAATCAATTAAAAAATCTTGCTATCGCCCGTACTTCTACAGGAAAACCCGCTGCAGTAGTGATAAACTATTCAAATACTGGTGCGAACACTGCTGGACGTGTTGAATATTATTTTAGAACTGCAAATGCACACGATGCGGTTTGGTCAACATCGATATTACCTCAGTTAACCAATCCAATGTTTCCATCTATTGCTTTTGATAATGACGACAAGCCATGGATTGGTATTTACGACAATGCGACTGCACCTCGATTTTATTTATTTACTAGTAACACAACCGATGGCTCGAGCGGCTGGACATCTTATGAATTTCCTTGGGCAGCAACGACTGGAGCACCTCTTGGAGCCCCTAGCGCATTACCTGCGGCAAATCAAACTGCCATTGCAATGTATAATACTGGAGGAAAATCTCATCCGATGATGATTGTGATCGATAACGTAAATGCAGGAGGAACTAAAGCCGTCAAAGCTGCCGTACTCAATATTGACACAAGACAATTTACACCTTCATTACTAACTTCAGTTACAACATTATCTGCAACGGGTGCATCTCACTTATCTGCTGATTATGATTCTACAGGAAACATTGTAATCTCATTTCAAGATCTAAATGTTTCAGCAAAAAAAGTTTTTTATGCAAT
>CAZPTV010000068.1:0-7474 GCA_964589335.1 uncultured Bacteriovoracaceae bacterium | reverse complement strand
TAATCCGTGCTGTATCAATTGCGGTTTTATTAAAAACAAACTGAATGAAGTTTCTTTCATACGTCGGTTTAATTGATTTTGCTGAGAAAGGTTTGTCGAAAGTTAGATCAACGAGCGCTCCGGCATCATTATGATCAACTGTAACGCCTGTAATTTTTGAAAGTTTTGTATCGGCTGCAAACGAATTCAATGATACAAGTAAACCTAAAACGATAAAATTTGTGATTTGTCTCACGAGCGCCTCCTACGCATTGATTGCAGCAATGTTTACTGCTACAAAAACCATCGCATCCTGCGAAAGTTTACTAAGTTACTTTAACTGCTCAATTCTTTCTAATGGAGAAATAATGTCAGTCAGACGTATTCCAAACTTTTCATTGACGACAACAACTTCACCTCTTGCAACTAATTTATCATTCACAAGAACCTCTAATGGTTCACCTGCAAATTTTGATAACTCAAGAACTGACCCTTGTGAAAGTTGAAGAATATCACGAATGAGCATTCTCGTTCTTCCTAATTCTACTGTTACCTTTAAAGGGATATCGAGAATGAAATCCAACGATTGCATTTGATTGCGATCTGTTTTCTTTTTAGGCGGAGCCGCTACGCTTGCTGCATCCATACCGCCTGCTGCTGGATCGTTTCCACCTTCATTAATTGTTTCTGCTGTTTCTGACATTGGTTACACTCCCTTGTTATAAATTAAGTTTCAATAATCGGACGCGTAACTTGGACGGCCCGATTTCCCCTTGAAATTCCAAAAAGACAACGATATTTTGCGACTCCTTCGAGTAACACTTTTAATTCGCCATCCGCATCTTGTCCAAGTGGAATAATATCTCCGACATTCAAATTTACTAAATCACCTACGGTGATGTTTGTATCTCCAAGATTCACATTTAGTTCGGCTTCAACTTGGTTCAAATGCTCACTCATCGTATTGGTCCAAACTTTGTCTTGCTTATCGCCTTCAGTTTGAAACGTAGCATTCAACTTATGTTTAATGGGTTCGATTGTAGAATATGGAATCACTAGAGCAATGGTTCCACTTGCATTTTCTAATTCTACTTCGAACGTTGTTGAAATAATAACATCACTTGGTGGGACAACTCCGACGAACTGTGGATTCACTTCAGTTCGAACAAATGAGATTTTATTTTTATGTACGGGTGCCCATGCTTCTTCTAAATCACCAATAGCAAGATCCATTACACGACGAATGATTGATAGTTCAATGTGTGTAAATTCTTTTCCTTCAATCTTTGTAAAAGGTCGGTCGGTTCCACCAAAGTAGCCATCTAATAATGCGTAAACAAGTTTGCTTTCAAAAACTAAAAGCGCAGGTCCACGTAATGTTTCGAACCGCATAATTGACATACAACTTGGAATAGGCAAAGTATTTATAAATTCACCAAACTTTAACAAGTCAGTTGAAATAATAGAAATAGTAGCTACTTTTCTTAAACTATTCGAAAGTGAAATTCGAAATAAACGAATAAAGCGCTCATAAATAATATCGAGCGTTGGCATACGACCACGAATCACTCTGTCTTGATTGGTTAAATCATATGGTGTTATTTCAGGTTCATTTGAGTCTTCAGCGCTTCCGGATCCAGAAGCACCCTCGCCTCCACCACCGGCTGAAGCACCACCGCTTGCTGGTGTTGCGTCTCCGCCAATTGCGCCTTCGCTGACTGCGTTTAATAATGCATCAACTTCGCTTTGTGATAATACCTGATTCATTACTAACTCCTAGTTACTTACTGCATAATTTGTAAAATAAATGTCGGCTACCTTGCTCGTTTGCAAAAAACTATTCAGTGCACGTTTCGTTTCATCTTTCAGTAATTCGCGACCACTTGCAGTTCCAACATCACTTGGCTTTTTTGAATTTAAAAGACTTATGACTGTGTCTCTAACTTTTGGGGTTTTTGCTTTGAATTCTTCTTCGGTTACCCCTTTTTCAAGTTCCACAGAAACATTCATGCGAATATATCGTGGAAGTGTTCCAGTTCCAGTCGTCAGATTGACTGTGAATTGTTCCATTGCGATTATTTTTCCAGAATTTACATCCACTTCAGCTTCTTCTTTTTTGGCATCACCGCCGTGTCCGCCACCATGTCCACCGCCGTGTCCGGCATCAGCTTTTTTCTCACCATGAGCATCTTTTTTTTCACCATGGCCACCACCACCACCATGTCCACCCTCATCTTTAGCGCTCGCTACGATGTCTTCCACAGATGGCTTATTTGCATCTTTTTGGTGAGACAAAAATAAAACTGCACCAATGCCTAAAGTCGCAACCATATTAACTAGGGTTACGATCATTACCATTTTATTACCGCCAGCAGGTTTTACTTCTGCTACGGTTTCGGTACTTCCTTCATTATTTTCTGCTGCTTCAGACATAGTCTTCTACGCTCCGCAGTTATGATCAGCAACGGATATGCCATCTGCGTTGATTACTCAGAGGTATTTTTTTCCTGATATTAATAACTTAGCAAAACATTGGATTAGATTGATTAAATTCACTCGGGGTTAAATGATTACTCATTTTTATTAGGATTTTTTTACCGCTTACTAATAACAGTGCCCTAACACTTTGACGCTTGTAGATTTAACATCGTCAAAATACCGACACGCCAAAACATAACGACACTAGCTTTGATCAAGTGTCGAAGTTACGGTAACGAATATCTGCGTTAGCTGAAAAAATAATATTATCAGAGGTGAGAACCCCCTGATCGCCCTGCCATTTAGTCACATGAGTTACTTGGCCTTTTCTATAACCTTTGTATTTTCCTGTTTCACAATTGACTACGACCATTCCGAATTCAAAATTGTCTTTTTCAATATCGATCAAATTTACTTCACCTGCTGAAAGTGCAATGTATTTTCCGGATTCACTAAATAGAGCAGATTCAATCCCATCTGTATTTGGCGAGAAGATAGGAGTTCTGTCTTTATAAACTACGTATTGCGGATATTCTCCAGCCGAAACTTTCACGGTACATTTTGAATTAGCCTGTGAAATTGTACGTGCTTTTTTTGGATCAGCAAAAGATAAGTTTAAAAAAGTAATTCCTAAAACAAATATAATAATATTTTTCATAAATTAATTTCTCAACCTCAGCGCCTCAAGATTTCTAGCTTATACAAGAAATAATATTTCGTAACCAAACCGTAATTTTTGTGAATCGCGTAGATTAAGTCTGTGTTTTATTGTTTTCCAATCAAACTAGATTTTTTGCGCCTCTCGAAGAGCGAAGCAAAGTGATAAATAATTAGGCTCATTCAATCCACAATTTCAGCGCCTCTCGAAGAGCGAAGCTGAAATTGTGAGATTGAATGAGCCATTTAAATATTTATTACTTACGAACCAAGTTAAACACTTCTTGCATCAACTCATCGGATGTGTTGATCGTACGTGCATTTGCTTGGAATGTACGCTGAGTGGTCATCAAGTTGATGAACTCTTGCGCGATATCAGTTGTTGAAGACTCGACGGCTTTTGCAACCACACGACCGCGTCCACCTTCACCTGGTTTTCCTAAAAATGCTTGACCAGAGTTTCTAGATTCACGAAATCGGTTTTGCCCTGATTTAAATAAGGCTTCGTTGTTTTCGAATTTTGCAATTGCAACTTGGCCTAAGTTAATCGTTTCACCGTTTGTAAAAATTGCAGAAAGAACACCGTCATCGTTAAATGACAAACCTGCAACTGTACCCGCAGTATAACCATCTTGTACGTGTTTATATAAGTCACTGTTTGTTCCGTACTGAGTTACTTGCAACCCGGTTCCGCCTTCTTTTACAGACTGACCGAAGTCGAATTGAATAATTTGATTCGGAAGAGCACCTTTATTAAAATTGAACTCATTCTTACCCATTTTATGTTCCATCAAGCGGCCATCGGTTCCGAATTTCAATGTACCTTTATCGCACTCAACGATTTCACCTTTTTTACCATCAGTTGACTCTTCACCCGCGATGGTTGCATGGTAATCCCACACACCATCATCCGTCTTATTGAAATACATGGTAACTAAGTGTGCATTTCCCGCTGTATCATACACGGTAAAACCATTCGAATAATCGCTCGTTTTATCTGCGTTTTTAAGATCGAACTCTTTACCTTTTTCTGCACGAATGTCTAAGTTCATTGATAATTTTACTTTTGATGATTTTTTTGCATCGATTGTCGTTTTATCAAGTTGGATTTCTGAAAGTTTATTCGTGATCTTTCCATTTTCGTCCGCCATAAATCCTAAGACTTTATAGTTATCACCGTTGATGAGTTTACCTTCTTTATCAAAGTTAAACACACCGTTACGAGTGAAAGAACGTCCATCTTGTCCATCGACCACGAAAAATCCATCTCCTGAAATTGCAAGGTCAGTAGCACGTTCAGTTTGATTGATCGAACCCTGAGCAAAAACTGGATTGATTTGTGATAGTTTGGTACCGCGACCGATTTGGTTACCTCCCAAAATACCTTTGAGTGATTTTGAAATCACATCTTGGAATTCAGGTCTTGAAGTCTTGTAACCAACTGTGTTTGAGTTTGCGATATTATCAGCATAAATTCCCAGTGCTTCACCGTTTGCTGTTAAACCGCTCACGCCAGTATATAGTGATGAAAGAATACCCATGTTTAGCCTCCTGCTTTATATGGTTAACATTTCAATTTATTTTTCTATTATTTGTGAAACCTTCAATCGATCCAGTTTCACTGGAGGCACCCTTAGATGCTTCTTGCATCCTCGGACCTGCCCCTACTACCTTTTACTTACTCTGCCTCTGCATTCGTCACGTTTCACTCTGCAATTTTTAAATTACATGATCACTGCGCCATCGATGTTGGTAAAAACATTTCCATCAAGGCCATTGCGATCCATCGCCGTTACAACGGTTTTATTTTTAACACTCACGATGAATGCACCATCTTTTGAAAGAATGAGCGCATCATCTAGACCTTTAGCTGCTGCTTTATCTACTGCTTCGTTCAAGCGTCGCATCTCATCCGGACCCATGTTGAGCTTGCGGCTTTGTAAACGAGCCGAAGCGTGAGCTGAGAATTTTAAAGGTTCAGAAATATTGTTGCTTGCGAGCTGACTTCCCAATACTTGCTCGAAACTTCCGATATTCTCCAGCGTTTGTCTTGCGTTGTCTCCGGCGACATTACCCATTTCTTTTTGAATCGCACGATCAGCTGCTTGGGAATTTTCCTTTGCAGGAACAGATCCCGGTGCTCCACTAATCGCAGGACGCAAAATTGAAGAATTAATGTTCGCCATTGTCTTTTTTATTCTCCTTTCTGTTCAATTCTTTTTGTAAAAATTATACTGCAAAAATACATCATTCACTCCATTTTCCCGCAACAGATCCGTCTTCGCTAGAGGGCATCGAATTCCCCGAAGCAGAATTGCCGCGCGTCGTAGAATTGTCATTAGAAGACCCATCTATTTCAGGAATATCCGCCAAATTTACGGCGTTTCGGCTTTCTGTAGATCGTTTTGCAAGTTGGTCTGCAGAAGCAAATTGTTTTGCTGCTGGATTTGCATCATCAATTTCTTCACCGCGAGTTGAAAGCTTTCCTTGGCTAGCCATAATTGCAGCTGGATTCATTTCTTGTTCCATTTTCATTTGCCGTTGCATTTCATTCTGAGCCTTTTTAATTGCAGCCTCTTCCGCGCCTGGAGCTGCGTAAGGAGTATACTTTGCAGCTTGACCCGCTCTTGCTAGATCTGCAAGCGAAGGCTCTGCCTCAGTCATTTCGTATGGATTTGCTGCTGCAGCTTCACCTTGATCCGCCTGTGGAATCAAACCCTGTGCTGCAAGCATTGCTTGAAATGGATTTTCAGGTGGTGCCGCTGCTCCACCTGCTGTGTTGTTTGCCTGTGAAGGATCAACAATCCTTGTAACATTTTTCAATAACATCTTATGTGGATTTTTTGGATCTCCTGTATAAAGCGTAGTTTCTTTTCCGTCAAAACCTACACCATTTACCATTTCAGTTTTGGTCATTGAAACTTGCATTGGTTTTCCGGTTTCATCTTCTCCCGCTACCTGAATCATGAATTGTCCAGACCCTGCAGATAGAGTGTTCGATTTTTTTCCGTCCCAAACAACTTTATTCGGACCTTTTTGAAGATCATGCAATTCAAACTCACGAACCCCTTCACCCTTTTCGTTGATGACTGTTACGCGAAGATGTTTTGCATCTTTTTGTAAATCAAATTTTAATTCAGTTGGTTTGCCTTCCGTGTGAAGAATTCGACTGGAATCTGCGGTTACAAATTTTCCAATGAGAGAAGCTGCTCCCAATTGTTGCAATGGCAACTGTGCTTGGGTTAGTTTTTCAATATTTTGATTGACGTTCAACATTTGTTCTAATGAAGAAAATTGCGCCATTTGCGCTGCCATTTGTTCGTTTTCCATTGGCTTCATCGGATCTTGGTGTTGCATTTGTGTGACCATGATTTTAAAGAATTCATCTTTACCAAGTTTTTTAACCGGGTCACGGTTTTTTTCTTCAGCACCGTATTGTTTTGAAATACGGTCTAGAATTTCACCTTTTTGTTCGCTGTGCCCCGGTTTTCCCCCGGGTTGCAATGTATTAATCACATTCCACCTTCTTTTCTAGATCTGGGAACTTTCTTGTAGAAAGCCCCCAGAACCTAGTTTACTGATTAAACCCAATTCTGTTCATATTGTCCGCGATAGCGATTTCCGCGTGAATTTTGATTCTGCTGTTTGCCTGCTTCATCTTGATTTGAAAAATACTTACTCCAACCGCCATTCTGTTGATTTGATTCTTGATGCTGATCCATAAAATCAGAACCAGATTGACGATACGAGCTTGATGAACTTGAAAAAAGCGAACCAATTCCACCGACGTTATCTTTAACCATCGCGAGCACTCCCGATCCACCAGTCACTTCAACGTTATCAACTTTGAAGTTTGCTTCGGATAGATGTCTTTTAATTTCTGGAGCTGCTTGCGCTAGAATTTCACGAGCTTCACCTGAAGCACTTTCAAGTTTTACGTCCATTTTTCCACCACGGCTTTGCGTGACAGAAACGGTCATTTCACCTAAATGTTCGGGTGCAATTCGTACCTTCAAACTTCCACCACCTTGTCTAGCCAGTCCTTGAATCTCATTACTGAGAGTTAAGGGCTGCATGATATTTAATTTGGCAGTAGGCGTTTGAATAAACGCATTTGCATCTTTTGGCGCATTCAAAGCAGATTCATTACGAGATCCTTGCAAATGGGTTGGTAACATTACTCCCACTTGGTCAGAAATTTCGTCTTGTCCAGATTTCTTTTGTCGAAACTCACCACCTTGTTTCATGATCGAATCATTTAAATACATTCGTCCTTGAACAAAGTCCTGAGACGACGACTTGATTCCATCAAATAGTGGTTTCATTTCCGAAGGCGAGATCATTTTATTTAATCCACTCT
>CAZPTV010000067.1:0-7517 GCA_964589335.1 uncultured Bacteriovoracaceae bacterium | reverse complement strand
GTTCCAATTTATGTAATGAGAATCAAAATCCATCTACGTGCAATAGAGATTATAGTTATATTTCAAAAGATAAAAAAGTCATTCAGCTATTCAAAACGATATTTGAAAAAGATTTGGCTGGAAAAAGGTATAAATTATCAAAAATATTAAATGACTCTGAGAAACTTTCAGAAAAAGTTACCGTGAGCCCTTTTTCACTTAAACCATTGATTGAATTTATTGAGAAAGCAGAGAAAACAATTGATATTGAAAACCAATATCTCAAAGAACCAAATTTAAATGAGGCTATTGTTAAAGCGGCGAAAAGAGGAGTTAAAGTTAGAGTCACGGTTAGTAGTATCTGTTATTTTGGCAAACCATCTGACAAACAAGTTGATGATACGAAACGAATTTATGAAGAATTTGAATCGGCAGGGATAAAAACAAGATTTTTTACTAAAAATGTAAAGATTGCTAATCATAAAGGATATATGCATGCAAAAGCGATCCTTCTAGATAATTCTAAAGCATGGATAGGTTCTGTTAATGGCTCTGAAAATGCACTTTCAATGAATCGAGAATTTGGAATATTTACGCATGATAAAGACGAAGTTAGAGCATTAAAAGAGTTTATCGATTACGATCATGAGAGTCCTGATACAGAGTCTTTAGAAGAGACCGTGAAGTGTGCTAAAGATTAATGTAATGATATCAAGTATATAAGGCATAAATAATAATATATAAATACAGTCAAGTAAAAGGCAAATTCTTCCGATAAGTCATAGAAGGTGGAGTATGAGTTTGCTTAAAATACTTGGATTCAGACACGTTATAAATTCTGCTGATCACACTCAGAAGGCAGACCAATCTATACCCTTGAGTATAAAATATCACGGTAAGGGTAGTGGATTTGCTTCTCAACTAATTAAAAATTTATTTTTTACAGTTTGCACTTTTGGAATTTATTATCCATGGGCAAAAACTAATTTAAGAAAATATATTTGGCAAAATATTGAAATTATTGACACACGTTTAGAATATACGGGTACTGGTAGAGAAATTTTTATTGGATATTTAAAGGTATTGTTTTTGTATGGTTCGGTATTTTTAGGTTTAAATTACATAAAGCCAATGATTTCTATCGGGCTAAATGAAATCGTAACAAAAGTATTTTCTGCACTTTTTGGATTACTCGTTCCAGTAATTATTTTCAATGCTTATCGATATCTTGCCGCACGAACTCGTTATAGAGGTATATATTTTGGGCTGGTTTCTGGTAAGAAAGAATTTGTTGGAGAATCGTTACTTGGATTTGTACTGTCGATTCTTTCTTTCGGTCTTTATTATCCAATCATGAGAAATAATCAGAGAAAGATTATTTTTAACCACTTACAATATGGAAATTTATTTTTTAAATATGAGGCACCTAATAAAGAAATATTTTTAATGTGTATAAAAGGAACACTATTAAGCGTTCTCACTCTAGGAATTTATTATTATAAATTTTCAGCAGATTTGAAGAATTATATTTACAATCACCTTTCACTTGACGGCGTTAAGTTTCATTTAAAATTAACTTGGAATGATATGGTTTCAATTACGATCCTTTATTTGGTTTTTGGTGTTTTAACGTTTGGCTTAGGGTTGCCTTGGTATAAAATGCTCGTTTTAGAACGCGTCTTAGAAAAAATGACAATAGAAGGAAACTTGGATTTTACCAAAGTTGAACAAATACAGCAAAATGCAGGGGCGGGAAGTAATTCATTAGCAGACATGATTGATATCGATTTGGATGTTGCGTGAGGAAGAAGGAATGAAAGTTATATTTTTTAACGGTAAATCAGCTATGCCAATGCCAGTTGAATTAACTTTCGACGAGAGTGGTCTTGTTCTAACTTTTGCAGACCATTCTAAAATTAATTGGAATATAAATTATATTACAATCGATATGAATGCTGAAAATTTCTGTAAAATTCATGAAAATAAAAATGCATCTGCCTATCTTATGTTTACTGAACCAAGTTTGATTAAAGAATTTGTTGTTCAATATAATTTACATAGCAAGAGAAAGTCATTTGAAATCGATAGCCAGGATTCTGTGGCTTTTCGAACATTAAAGTACAGCTCAATGTTTGTTTTAGTCGTTTTTGTTATATCAATATTTGCAAATTATTCTGCTCCAATGATTTCCAAATTTGTTCCGAAAACTCTTGAATTAAAAATATTTAATCCGTTTATTGAGCAGATGACTAAAAATAAATGTGATGCCGTAGTTTTGAATGAAAAAATAAAAAAATATGGCAGTTGGATTAGTGGTGACCCAAATGCAGAGATAGTGATTTCTTCTTCTGAAGACATAAATGCATTTGCTGTCCCAGGTGGAAAAATGGTTGTTTTTTATGGGCTGATTAAAAATTCTGATTCACCAGATGAATTGATAGGTGTTCTTGCTCATGAAGTTGGACATGTTGAGAAAAAACATGTGACTCAATTACTTGTGCGTCAGTTTTTTATGATGGGCTGGCTCGTTGGTATGTATGGTGGTGTCGGTCAGCAGTTTGGTTTTACAAGCAGTATCGTTCCCATTATTTTAGCAAATTTACATTCAAAAAAATATGAAATCGAAGCCGATGAATTTGCAATCGAAAAGTTAGATGCAATGGGTTTGAATCGAAACGCTTTTTCGCATTTCTTTGAAAAAATGATTGATGAAAAAAATCAAAGAAAAACCGCATCTCTAGGCGAGGGTGTTGAAAAAATAATCTCAAATCATCCTCTAGATCGTGAACGTATAGAATTGATACAAAATTCACCGAGAGTTGAGAAAACGAATTATTTATTAAATGAGTCTCAAATCTCAGAAATTAATGAAGATCGAAAAAATTGGTCGAAAATTAAATCATTTTGTTTTGAATTTTCTAAATCCGGAGGAGCGTCATGAAGAAATTAATCATAGCGATTCTATTATTTGTACTTGTAGTGGTTGCCGTTCCACTAATTGCAATCCGATATACCGCAGCCCCGCTACATGTAGCCGCATTTTTTCTTAAAAAATATGGTGTAGAATTAAAAAATATTTCTGGAAACTTATCCAAAGGGTTTACAATTGGGAGTATTATTCAAAAATCTGAATCTAGTGATTTTGAATTAAAGAATGCAAAAATTCTTTATCCATCGATTGCAGCCATGAAGATAAATGAAAAAATGGTGATCGATCAAATCAGTGTCGACGAGTTTAGACTTGTTATCACTAAATACGATAAGGAAACTGTTTCATCGAATCAGAATCAACCCCCACGAGATCAGTCAATGATTAAGAAGCAAAATGTTTCTAGACGTGAAAAAATTAAACATCCAATATTATTTAAAAAGATACTCATTCAAAATGGAGTAGTCCAATTGCCGGAAATGCCAATTCCTTTTGAATTAAACCAACTTAATATCGAAGATTTGGAGATGAATGATCAAGGTGTAAAATTAGCAAAAGGTGATTTTTTAAGCAATAAACTTGATGTTCACGTTTATGGACTTACTGTCACTGAGAATGCTTATTATGTTCAGCAAGCTTTCAATGTTCGATTAAAAGCTGGGTTATTGCCAATACTTAAAAAAGAGATTCCATTATATGGGACTTTCAATATTGAAAATAATAAAGGGACATTTGATTTTAATGGATTTGATCAAAAACTTACATTGAATCTAAGTAAAGATGACTCATTATCATTAAATTTAAAAGACTTTGATTTAAGAGAATACCTACGTATTACTACAGATATTGAAAAGGCTAACTTTTCTATCTCTACGAAAAACTTTATTTCTATTTTATCGGGTCAGTATCAGTTAAACGGTACGATAAAAGCATTTGGTCGTGATTTTAAAATTCAACAACTAAAAAATATGAGTAATAATGAAGAGCCTTTGCTTCCGGGTTTTAATTTTATTTCTTTTGAATACGTTAGTTCAAACCATGATGTACAAATGGTTTTAGATTTTTCAAAAGCTGGAAAAGAGTTGACTGAGTTTATGCGCAACCCGTTTATTGTTAAAGATATCTCAGCTCCATTAAGGTTAAACGTTAGACAGGCAAATACTGAATGGAAATTATCAGATCATGTATCGAAGTATTATATGAATAAACTATTTGTTAAATTAAAGCCGTCTGAAAAAAATTTAATCATGGCAGACATTGCAAAATACAACTATCAATTGATTAATAATACCGGTTCAAATCTCAATAAGAGTAATAATGATGTTGATGTATTTGCTTCTCCACTTGCCAAAACTCAAGAAAAACAAGTTAGCAATCGAACACCGTCTTCTATAATGAAACCATTAAGCAAGTCTCTGAATAAACCTAATGTTAAATCATTTGCAAATCCATCTGCGAAGTCTTCTATTAATAATACGGTGAAGTCTTCTGTGTCCAAGGGACACAGGTAAAAACGCACCACTGTCAAAGAACAAGCCTAATTAAAACATATAGTTAACTCTGGCACGACTCCTGAAATACTTATGGGTGTGAGCGCGAATGCGGTAGCACTAAAGTCGCTCGAGGAGAACGTATGTTAGCACTTAAAGTAAACAACAAGGTAGATATTACAAACGATAAGAACGAAGAATTGGAAGTAGTGATTTCCGAATTAGAACGCAGCTTAGAAATTATGGAAAAGAACTACAGAAAAGCAGTAACCAATTTATCGTTACTTCGCGAGCGAGTTGAAACAGACGATCTAACTCATTTATTACGCCGTAAAGCGTTTCTTCATAAGCTACAAAGTCTCATGGATGAATCAAAGACTGGTGGACAGGAAGTCCACCTTATGATGATCGACTTAGACCATTTTAAAAATGTAAACGATACTTATGGCCATCAAACGGGTGACGATGTACTTACACGAGTTAGTAATTTAATTCGTAATTACCTTCGTCCAATGGATATTGCTGGTCGATTTGGTGGAGAAGAAATTATAGTTGCTGTACAGGCAACATATACCGAAGCGGTTGAATTGGCAGAAGGTATCCGAAATGCAGTAGCTAGTCATCGAATGACTTCTGTTACAAATGAAAAAGAATTTAATATAACATTAAGCATAGGAATTACTTCAGCGACTCGTTGTGAGTTTAATGCTCAAAACATGATTGCAGATGCAGATGCAGCTCTTTATAGAGCCAAGCACGAAGGTCGTGACAGGGTTGTGGTTGCTCTTTAATGCAATTGATTTTGAACTAAGTTTAAGAAAGCTTTTGCAGGTGTAAATTCAGGATTGATTTTAGTACAAAGTTTTAACTCTGTTGATGCGCGAAGGAGCATACCTTTATGAAGATAAAAACGAGCCAAGTTGAAATGCGCATGTTCTTTGTTTTCGTAACTCTTGGTCTTACAGGCACGGTTCAAGTATTTTTCCGCTTCTTTATACTTACGCTTTTGGAGAAGGTATGCGCCGAGATCGTTGAGCGCATGACCGTACTTGGGGTCAAGGTCTAAGGCATACTTGCATTCTTCAATTGCAGAATCAACTTCACCAAATTGAGATAAAATATTTGCTAAAAAAACATGTGCTCTCGCAGAGGGTTTGTTTTGCAATGATCGAACATAACACTCTGCGGCTTTTTCGAGATCTCCTTTAATATGGTAATGGTAACCAATATTGAAGTAACGATCGGTAGGTTCAAAAGCTTTGGTTTTTGATTTTTTCATAAGATTCTCCTATGTCCAACTTTTCATTACAGTTTGTCAATGAACTCGATAATTCATTTCATTTCGCCACGCTCCAAAAGCTTTTCCAATGCCTTTTTTTAAGCTCGGCACCTAATTTTGGACCTTTAACAAATCCTTCTCCCATTATCTTTGCGGCATCAACAAACGATTTTTCAATATCTTTAGAAGTGGCCCAACGATTACAACGGTCTAAAAATAAAATTGCTAGATCCTTTTTTTCAACCGTAATTCCACGAGCTCTACGAATAAAGCGTTTAACAAAATCTACAGTTTGCTTTTCGTGACGAGCAAATTCAATCCACTCGAGGGGTGAAACTTTTGATTTTCCCTCAGTTGACGCTTGTGATTCATCAAAAACTTCAAGAAAATAAGATAAGGTTTTTTTTTCAGTATTTGTAAGTTTTAATTTTTCAGTCAACCTCGAAATAATTTCATCTTTTTCGGTTAGAGCATCACCAAATAATCCAGTTACGGATAAGGCGCAAATCCATGACAATGCTGTTGGATTTTCATTCATACGAATGGATCTAAAGTCGGCTGGTAAGGAAGATTTTTTAGCTCCGAAAACTTCTTCCCAAAGCCCGCATTTTGCTAATATTTCTAGACCCAAAATGGGTCGGGTTGTTTCTAATAATTTAAAAATTTCGTCACGAATTCGTTCGCGACTAATGGCCTTTAAAAGTTTTCCATATTTTTTTATTGCAGCAAGAGTATCTGTTTCGATCTTAAATCCAAGTTGTGCAGAAAAACGAATTGCACGAATGAGTCTTAATGCGTCTTCATTGAATCGCTTCGTAGCATTGCCGACGGTTCTTAATAATCGAAGATTCATGTCTTTTAGTCCATTGACATAGTCGAGAACTTGCATGGTTTGAAGGTCTAAATAAAGAGCGTTGACTGTAAAGTCTCTTCTTTCGGCATCCGTTATTTCATCACCGACTTCTACATTGTCAGGGTGGCGTAAATCAGTGTAACCCGTCTCTTTTCTAAACATTGCAATATCGATTGAAATTGAGTTTTTAGGTTTTAATTTTATTACTCCAAAGTGGGCACCCACTTCGATTGAGTTCGGAAATTGTTTTTTAATGATTTCAATCGATGCATTTGTAACTAAATCCCAATCTTTTGGTTTTTTATCTAATAGGAGATCTCGTACACATCCGCCTGCCAGATAAACTTTGAAATTATGATTTTTAATTAAATTTGCAGCGTCTAATACTTCATCTGGAATTTTAAATTTTGAACCATCAATAATATTTTTAGTCAAAGTCGATCTCTAGTTTGTCTGCATCGGGATGACGATGGGTTTTCCTAACAGCAGCGGGCTGATTGGGGTCATCGTAGAGATGTTGAATGGGTTGGGCTCTTTTATTTTCAATGACCGGCCTTGGTTTGCGGTCATAAATTTTTGTTTTAATATTTTTTCGAATCGGCTTTGTTTCCACTGGAGCGCTATCTTCATCGCCGGAATCATTAGCAGTGGTAGGTTTCTCGGTATTTTCTGTTGTACTGGGTTCACTCGTTGTTGGGATAGTGGATTCTGAGGTACTGTTTTCTTGCGAATATGCAAAAAATGAGAAAGCAGAATAGAACAGTATTACAAATGCAAAAAATCCAATGAATTTAAATAATTTTTGAATTCGCACTTTCAAAATCCTCGACTCAAAATTAACATTGGAATCTATGTTCCTCAAGGGTGTCATTAAATTAAAAAAAGGACCTTCAAAGATCACACGTTTTCGTAAACCGTGGGTATATTCAAATGAACTTGAAAATTCAGATCGAAGCTTAGATCCTGGGTCATGGGTGAGTCTTGAGT
>CAZPTV010000066.1:0-7529 GCA_964589335.1 uncultured Bacteriovoracaceae bacterium | reverse complement strand
CCAACCGGTTCGAAGCCGGTTACTCTATCCAGCTGAGCTACGGGTGCGTGGAATATTTATTTGGCTATCTTAAAAGAATCATTATGTAAATCCTACTCATCATTCTAATTACATGATACTTTCTATCCATGTTGATTCCTTCAATAAGAAAAACACAAATAATAGTGCCATTGGCCTTCTGCGCCACATCCTTGGCCTATGCGGCTAATAGTCCATCACCTGAGATTGAAAAATGGTGCACTCTTTTAAGTACAGATCTGCGATCGGTTAAAAAGGATAACTGTTTGAACACGCCGTGGAAAGTTGAAGGTCATTCGACTCAAAATAACCCAATTCCTTTTACCAAATGGGGAAATGAGTCCGGAAAAAAAATAATGATTTTAGGTTCTATTCATGGGGATGAAATCTCATCAGTTTCAATCTGCTTTCGTTGGTTAGAACTTTTAAAGTCACAACCTGAAAACTCTGAACTTAAAAAGAACCATTTCTTTATTGCTCCTTTAATAAATATAGATGGTTATATTGTTCGCCCTCGAACAAGGACAAATGCAAACAAGGTGGATATTAACCGAAATTTTAAAACAGGTCTTTGGGATTCTCAGGCGATAGCACTTTGGAAATTAAAATCAAAGTCCGACCCAAGAAGATTTCCTGGGAGTGCGGGTGGCAGTGAGGTAGAAACTCAACTGATTCAAAAATGGATTGAAGAATATAAGCCTGATTTAATTATTTCCGTTCATGCTCCATATGGTTTAATCGATCATGATGGACCAATGCATTTTGAGTCTAAAAATCCAACAAATTTACCGGTAAAAACTTTGGGAGCATTTCCGGGTTCGTTAGGCCAATACGCTGGCGTTGAAAAATCGATTCCCGTAGTAACAGTTGAGTTAAAAACCGCAATGCAAGTGCCTGATCAAAAAATGATAGAGAAATTATTAGAGTTTGTTTCAACGGCAAATAAAAAATAAAAAAAAGCCGCTGATTTTATTCAGCGGCTTTTCAATGTAAAATTTTAATTCACAATTTAGTTACTATTTACATAACCAATGCGTTTTGCATCTGCTTCAGTTTGAAAGAATATTAAATCGCAAATATCGACTTTTTTATAATCGGTAGGATTTAAATAGGTTTTATTTTTGAAAGATCCCGGAAAGCGCACTTGAGGTCGTTCTTGAACTCTCATTCTAAATTCAAATGGCAATTCAGTAAGAGGTGCTTTGGGGTCATACATTCCTAAACCATATTCTCTAGAATAATTGCATGCATCAAAATACTCTGCAATTTTGTGCCTTTGTGCGTATGTTGAATTGCAGTCTTCTGTTCCAGTACAAATATTGTAAGGCATTGCCCAACCTAATCTAACCATTTCAAGATTAATGTCTTGCTTGGCTACTAAAATTCTAGCCAATGTTCTGCCGTAAACGTCTTGCCCGTGATCTTCAATCATTACTTTGGTTCCAACTGGAATTAAGCTTACAAGAGCTGCTTTTGCCTTTTCACCATAAGGAGATTGACCTTGAAATTTTCCTTGTGGATTTGGAACGTGTAGTTCGGGAGCGTCCATTCCAACCATTCTAATGGTCAACTGTGGATCGTTTGGATTTTTTGGATTTGGATGAGCCGATGGAGTTGCTGGTTCAATTTTAATTGTGTCTCCATCTGAAATATAAGTAACAGTTGCTGTAAATCTAGGAAGCGCAGCAAAAACTTTCGATACGGCTAATATCCCAGTTAGAATACTTAAAAGCATTACTACAAACCTGAAATTATCAGTGATTTTATTTTTCATCAGAAGATCCCCCAGTTATATTTAATTGCCCCATCTAAAAAGTTATTGAACGAGGGTGTGTTTGTCTAGGAATTAAATTCCCTGCAAATAAGTATAACGGGATATGAATGAAAAACTAATAAATGACCTCGCGCGGCTTTGATCCGACGCCGGGCCCAACGATGCCTTGGGCTTCCATTGCATCAATCATTCGAGCTGCACGATTATAACCAAGTTTGAATCTGCGCTGCAGCATACTTGATGACGCGTGCCCAGTTTCTCGAACAAATGAAATTGCATCTTGGTAGAGTTCATCGCCTGCTCCATCTGGAATTTCATCATTAAATTCATCTTCTTCAACCAAGATATCTTCTTGAAAAATTGGTGTACCTTGTGTTTTCCAATGCTCACAAATTTTTCCAATTTCATCTTCATTTACAAATGCACCGTGAATTCTTGAAATGGGTGAACCGGGTGGGATAAATAGCATGTCACCTTGTCCGAGTAATTGTTCCGCTCCATTTGTATCTAAAATTACTCGGCTATCTTGTTTGGTCGGTACTTTAAATGAAATACGAGTTGGTAAATTTGATTTTAAAAGTCCAGTCACAACGTCAGTGGATGGGCGTTGAGTTGCAATTACAAGATGAATTCCCGCTGCTCGAGCTTTTTGTGCAATTCTCATTACGCTTTGTTCGACTTCATTTTTTGCAACCATGATTAAATCAGCAAATTCGTCGATGATGACTAGAATATATGGAAACGTTTCAATCCTTGGTTTCCCCTTTTCATTATGTAGCAAAAATGCAGAAAGGGAATTGGGTAAGGGCATGCCTTGTTCGTCTTCGGGGCAAAGAATTTTTGCTAATTTTTCTTCGCCTTCTCGTTTTAATTTATCGTTAAACATTGAAACGTTTCTTGTTCCTGCTCTAGCCATTAATTTATAGCGACGATCCATTTCTTTAACGGCCCATTTAAGAGCTGTCGATGCTTTTTTGGGATCATCAACGACAGGCAATAGTAAGTGTGGAATGTTTTCGTAAAGATTTAATTCTAATTGCTTTGGGTCGACTAAAATAAGTCGCATCTCATTGGGTGTAAATTTATATAATAAAGAACACAAAAGAGAATTTACAAAAACTGATTTTCCAGCTCCAGGGGCACCAGCAATGAGTAAGTGTGGCATTTTGGCAAGATCAGATACAACCGGTGCTCCAGATATATCCTTTCCAATACAAAGTGGAATATTAGCTTGGGTACTATTAAATTCTTCTGTTGATAAAATTTCACGTAGATAAACTGCTTCTCTGTCTTGATTTGGAATTTCTATTCCGACTACGTCGCGTCCTGGAATCGGGGCAAGGATACGACAGCTTTTTGCAGATAGCGCAAGAGATAAGTCATCTGCACGATTTTGAATTTGTGAAACTTTAACTCCCAATCCAGGTTTGAATTCATACATGGTAATGACAGGGCCGGGCCGAACGGCAACAACTCTTCCATCGATTCCAAAAGAAATAAGCTTTTGTTCTAGTGTTTTTGAGTTTTCTTGTAAACGATTACGGTCGATCGCATTTTCAATAGGTACGGGCTCAGTTAAAAAATCTATGGGTGGCAGGGAATAATCATCTTTAGCTTTAGCATGGGATTCTTTTGTATTTAATTTTTTAGGTTCTTTTTTTCTTTCAATCACTTTTAAAGGCTTTTTATTTTCTGTAGGTTGATCAAGTTCATCAAAATCAACTTCAAAGTCTGCGTCCGAGAGATGTTCATCGGGAATGGTTTTCTTTTTGGGTTGAGATAGTACGGCACTGGTGATGATTTCGGGTTGAGCAATCTTTGTAGATGCGGACTGATTTTCAAATACTTTTTCAATTTTTCGTTCAACAATTTTTTGATGTACAACAGGCACGGATTTAATGAGTTCAAATGCTTTTGAAATAAATTTAACAATCGCCCAAACACCCATGAGGGATAATCGAATAAGTAATAAGAAAAACTTAGAAGCAGAAAATGGAGTGGCGTAAATTAATGAAATGAACAAAACTGAAAAAGTAAAAAGCGTTGCACCGGGAGTATTTAAATATTGTTTAAGAATTGAAGCTGAAAAACCTCCAATGATTCCTCCCGCAGGAAAAGTTGCTCCTCCATAACTGAAGCGGTCCATTTGAAGAGATAGCAGTGAAGAGGTTGAAAAAAATGCTAAAACGATCCAGAGGATGTTTCCTGCAAGTTGATAAATACCTTGTCCTTGAAAAAGTCGAATACAAAAAGAAAAGCAGAGAAATGAAAACAAAAATCCTGCGGATCCACCAAGCTGAATAAGAACTTCAGCGACATTGGCTCCAATTTTTCCTCCATAATTTGTGGGTAGTTGGTTTGTTTTCGAAAAAAGAGAAGGGTCTGTGTGCTGGTACGAAATAAGAGAAATTAAACTGAAGAGTCCGAGAAATAAAAAAACGATTCCCCAAAATTCATGTTTAACTTGTTTGATTTCATGGTTTGATTTTACTTTAGGTGTATTGTTCTTTGCTGGTTTTGTCATATTCTACTAGTTTAAGGCATAGTGTCGTTTTTTGAAGTTGTTTTGAAACTAATTAGGCAAAAAAATTCATGAAAACACTAATTTATTTCAAAGTTCAATAAATTTAGCGTTAGAATAATATACATGAATTGGCGACATTTTCTGAGTATTCAATTGTTTTCGATCCTCTTTGTATTTTCGAGTAATCAAGAGGTTCATTGTGAAGACTACATATTGTGTAAACGAGATGCTCAAATTACTCCTGTTGATCCTGATTTTGATTCAGCTTCAAAGTGTTATGGTTCAGTGAAGTTGCAAGGAATTATGTATAAATGCGGTAAGGAAAGTGAAGCCGGAACTTTGCCATCTGATTTTTTAATTGAGTTGAATGCAAAAGCAAAAGTTGAATGTGAAAATTATTGTCAAAACAGAGGATCCTCTTGTCACGGTAGGTATGAAGCAGCACCAAAGTGCGCATTTACAATACCAGCAAATAAAACACTAAATTTTGGCGTAAATATGGCACCCTGTTCTCCGAACTGTGAAGGAAGAGCGTTTATTTATTGTTCACTTTACCGAGCAAGTTTTCTTAGGGTTCAAGAGGAATTTTTTAAAGACAAAAAACCGAATTGTTATTGTCAAACACGTAGAAAGTGAAAATGAAAGCCATTAAGTATTTTATTGTTTTTATCATACTTGAGTTGAGCTGTTTTGCATCATTAACTCGAGTTTCAGTTTTTGGAACTCAACCTGTTTTTGTGAGCACAATGGGTTCTCGACCGAGTTCGATTCCCGTCGGTCTAGTTGCAGGTTCGTTATGGTTAGAAGATGAAATGAATGTCTTTTATAATCCATCACTCGTAAGCGATTATAAAAATCAAGTGCGTTGGGAGCGTTCTGCTGAGGGTGGTGTATTTACAAATATAAGTGAATTATTTTATTTAGGTTTATATTTTAATCGCGGGGGCAGATTACCAGGATTGTTTCCTATTCGAAATGGTGCATATGTTTCGCGAGCACAATCGGTTTATGCTCCAGGATTAGTGGCTCCCGGAATTAGGGAGATAGATGGAAGTAATGGAAAGTCTGTTTTCACTGGAAATCCCGATGGGACAGCAATGGCAACCTTTGCACCAATTGATTTATTTCTTGCCGGCGATTACGGCGCAAAATGGGGATTGCATTTAGCTCATGCTAGAAATCCATATTTAGACACCCCTTCACGACATGCACAATATTGGAGTGCAGATTTAGGGATTCAAATTTTATTTCTTGAAGCATTTTATGGGAACACATTCCATTCATCAATTCGGCAAGAAAAGAAGGGCATGCCAAATGATGAAACGGTACAGAATTTAAGTGAATGGAATGCAGGAATAAAATTAAAATACGAATCCTGGAGTCCGTATCTAGTCTATAAAAGCTTTTCTGAAATGGGCACACCATCGAATTCGTTCAACCAAATCTCAACTCGATTGGGAATATGGGGAATGGGAATGGGCCACTCACATGAACTTTTTCCTTCTTTTGTATTTATAAAACATCTCGGAATATTTATAGCCAAAGTCAATGATCAGGGTGAGCAGATCAATGAAAGAGATTTTCCATCACTTTATAAATCATATACACAAACAACAGTTCCTTTAAATTTGGGATTTGAATACAGTCGAAAAGAGAACATTACTTTAAGATTTGGCTGTGAATATAATCTCATCGATGAAACAGACATTCAGACGCAATCAAGCGAAAAAAGAACCGCAGAGAGTAATCTGAAAAAAGTTCCTCAAGCACGACTTGGAGTTACATATCGATTTTCTAAGAAACTGCAAGGAACAGAGTTAGATTTTACATTCGGAAATGGAAAAACAGTTAATAATTCAACCCATTCTTCTGATCGACGTGGTTTAGATAATAAGTTTTTTGCTTTGTTAACTTTAAAATATTCTTGGGATCAAATTCAAATTAGATAATTAAAATCCGTAACTACTGCCGATAGAAAGTGTAGTATTTGTTATGCTGATTGTTTTTTGTTTTGTTGTCCCTACTACGGTTCCAATAAGTTTCATCGCTATATTTGAGAGATCGAACGAAAAGTTGAGAGTTTTGCCTTCTCCCGGCATTGGCCGAGTATACGCTAATCCCAGAGCCAATTCACGATTGTCTAATGAAAGTAACCCAAAGTTTTGACTTATGGGTGAATATTTAAAATAACCAGATATAGCTGAATCATTTTTTAAAGTTTTTCTTAGAGTAGGAAAAATTTGAATTCCAGACATATTTTTAAATCCAAATGCAGCTGGATTGACAAACATTGTTGTGTAGTAAATGCCTCCGTAGAGTGTGAACTTCCATGGTTTATTAATTTTTGGAAACGTATAACCTGCTCTTAAATTGTAACCAAAAAATCGAGCTGTTTCTTTTCTACTTTTTGTCACCGGAATTAAAGTTAGGTAAGCACTCATTCCTAGATCCCACTTAGGCGGTCGTAATAAATAAGTAATAGAAAATTTTCCAGTTAAAGAAATTGAATTATAGTCTGATGTTCCAGTCTCTTTATATTGAATTGTGGTTAGGTTTAGCCCAGGGTTTATGAAATATTTCTTTTTAGGCTCCACTTCGATTTCCTCATGTCTGAGTTCCCAATCGGTATATAGAATTCTAAGTGTTTCTTTTTCAATTTCTCCCATGGGACCAATTGCTGTGAATTCTGTAGATAAAGCTGTAACTGTCAGCGGCATTTTAAATTCAAAATTACCCTTTTCATCAGTTATGATTTTTTTATTATTTGCAACAAGTGTCCATTCTGGACGAATGAAGTTACCTAGAATTATTGTAGTAATTTTTATTTCTTCGCCAATTTGATTCACGGTAGTTACGGGTTCAGGGTTAAGCCATTTTAAATTTAAAATTTTCTCATTTGTGTTGTTAGGTACAATGATAGCTTTTGATTCTCTGGTTAGAGTTGAAGCAACAAGCTCTTTTTGAGGTTCTGGTTTTTGCTCGCTTTGATCTTGAGCAAAAGATTCTGTAATGCATGTAATAAAGAAAAATATAATTAGAAAAAATTTCATTGAGATTGATCTCCTGAATTTTTCTCTAAAGTTTTTTGTATAAATGGAATTTCTTTAAAATCAGGGTGTTCTTCAATAAATTTTTCAGCTACTCGAATAGACTCATCGAATCGTTTTAATTCTTTTAAAGTTCGAATTTCTAGAATCCAAGTGCGCACCGACT
>CAZPTV010000065.1:0-7633 GCA_964589335.1 uncultured Bacteriovoracaceae bacterium | reverse complement strand
CTTTATATTAGAAAAAGGAATGAAAGGTGTTCGCACGGGAAAAATTGAACACAAAATGGGCGCAAATATTTCACCAACATGTGAAATGCTTTTTGAAAATGTTCGCGTTCCCAAAGAGAATCTAATTGGCAAATTAGGTGATGGTTTCAAAATTGCTATGACGGCACTTGATTCAGGACGTATCACGATTGGAGCTACTGCCGTCGGTTTAGCTCGATCTGCTCTAAATTATTGCATCCAGTATGCAGGCGAACGCAAACAATTTGGAGAAAGAATTCGTGATTTTCAAGGCATTCAGTTTATGCTTGCTGATATGCATGCCCTCTTAGAAGCCTCTCGACTCTTAGTCCATAAAGCTGCATTTCAAAAAGACCAAAATGAAAACTTCACCCTAGCTGCAAGTACTGCCAAATTCTTTGCAACGGATGCATGTATGAAAATCACAACTGATGCTGTTCAAATTATGGGCGGAAATGGCTATATGAAAGAATTTCCTCTCGAACGCTATATGCGTGAAGCAAAAGTTCTACAAATCGTAGAAGGCACAAATCAAATTCAACGCTTTGTAGTCGGGAGAATGTTGTAATGGGACTTATTAAAATTGATTTAGAATCTCTCAGAATTTCAGCACCCGTGAGACAAAACATTGTACCCGTATACGAAAAATTTATACAAGATATGGATCATGATAAATCCCATTTTTTTCATCTCCCGGTCCAATCCAAATGGAATGAAGAATATACTGCACTACAAGCAACACTTGCGAGTAGAATTCCCGAAGTTGATACATTTATTCAGCTTGGAATTGGTGGATCAAGCCTCGGCGCGGAACTTATCGTCAGAGCACTTGGCTCCAATAAAGCACCACAATTCCATTTTTTTGAAAATATTGATCCTGACTGGATCTTTGATACTTTAGAAAAAATTAATCCTAAAAGAACATTATTCTATGTTTGCGCAAAATCAGGGAACACTTTAGAAACACTTGCGCAACTAATTTACATCATCAAACATTTTGAAAAAACGATCGAAATAAATAAACTTAAAAATCACTTTGTGTTTTGCACTCATCCAGAACAAACCCGTAATGGAAGTTTAAGAGAACTTGCTAAACAGTGGAACATTCCAACATTTGAAATTCCAACAAATTTGGGTGGAAGATATTCTGCATTGTCCGCGGTCGGTCTTTTTCCTGCTCTTGTGGCAGGAGTGAATCCAGCAGAATTACTTAAAGGGGCTTCCGACTATCGCAACTCCATTTTAAATGACATGACTTCTGGAAAAATTCATGAGTCACTCATGCTTGCATACTCACTGGTTCATTTTGGAGAACATCTGAAAGCGCCAATGACCGTACTCATGCCTTATTCTCAAAAACTTAGAAAACTTTCCGATTGGTTCACTCAGCTATGGGCTGAAAGTCTTGGAAAAAATGGAAAAGGACTCACTCCAATTCCTGCAATGGGAGCTACCGATCAACACTCGATTTTGCAATTATTAAGAGATGGCCCTAAAGATAAAGCTGTCGGATTTGTTGAAGTTCAAGGATTTAAAAATATTTTAGAACTGAAGTGGTCTGGCTCACAAATGGGAACCTTTGAGCTACTCAATGGAATTACCATGAATCAATTAATGGATGCTGAATTAAATGCAACCAGACAAGTTCTATCCAAACAAGAAAAGCCCCACTTCACAGTAAGCCTTTCTCGTCTTAACGCACATAATCTTGGACAATTAATCTTTATGTTTGAATTTGTAACCGCTTTTTCTGGATATCTGATGGGTATTGATCCATTCGATCAACCAGGGGTTGAAGAAGGAAAAGTTCTAACTCACGAACGCATTATTGCGGCAAAAAGAAATATGCAATAAGATTATCAAACGGATGTCAGATACTAAAAAACCAAACAACACTTCCCTTCCGACCGATCCAACAGGAATAATGACGTTGGACAATGATACTTTAACGGTTGAACGACAAAAAGTTAAAGATCAAGAGGCATGCTTAATTGTTATTCGAGGCAATCCTCAAGGTAAACGTTATGAAATTTTAAAACCAGCCATGAGTATGGGACGTGATGTGACTGCAGATATAATTATTAATGATCCAAACGTTTCTCGCAATCATGCAGAAGTCATTAAAGACGGAAATGACATCAAACTAAAAGACAATAATTCCACAAATGGAACTTACGTTAATAATAAAAAACTAACCGAAGCGGTTGTTCTTAAAAAAGAGGACATGATTAAGCTTGGAAATACTATTTTAAAATATCTTCCTCGCGGAGAGCTTGAAACTTTCTACATTGGTAACCTCGAATCGCAAGCCCATACTGATTCATTAACTAAGGTTTTCAATAAAGGTCATATTATGGATGCATTGAATGCTGAGTTCAATCGCGCCAAAGCATTGAATCAGGATTTTTCTATTTTGATCTTTGACCTCGATCACTTTAAAAAAATTAATGATACTCCCGGACTTGGGCATGATGCTGGAGATTATGTATTAAAAGAAACCTGCAATATTTTAAGAACTCAAGTTTTTCAAAAAAATCATTTAGTTGGTCGTTTTGGCGGCGAGGAATTTATTGTACTCATGCCGAATACAGCTTTAGATGCAGCCTATGGACTTGCCGAATCCATACGGAGTACAATTGCAGGGCATTCATTTCTTTATGACAATAAAAAGATTTCAGTTACCACAAGTGTTGGTGTCGCAGAAATGACATTCGAAGTAGATAACGCCACAGATCTGTTTAAATTAGCAGATAAAGCAGTTTATGCTGCAAAAACAGCCGGACGCAATCGCGTTTGTAAAGCGTAAGATTCAATTAATTAAAATTCACCTGCAACATGAGCATATTTGGACTCGTGGATGTATTTACGCTTTGTACCTGAATTGAAATATTATTATTAGGTACATTAAATACGGTACCCGGTCTCAAATAAGGATCGGACGCTGTATGTGGGCCATAGCTAGCATTTGGAATTAACTGTGCAGGTAGCAAATGCGTAATGTATCCACTTATACTACTGACAGCAGTCACTCCTGTAATAACCGCTCCATCAACATTTGGAATTATATAATTAGTACCACCTGTAAGAGCAACCGTTCGATTGACTCTATAATCAAACCCAGTATTTCGGCGAAATTCAAAATAGAGTCCCCCATAAAAATGTATAGTGTTTCAATTATATCTTTAAAATAACGCATAGCAATAATTATTTGCAGCTTAAGCATTAACTTAATGATATCATTATGTATTTTATTAAATGAAAACAGACATCAGTTGAAACTAATTCTACACTGAAAACATTGATCTCCCCTTAACAAACCTCACAAGAAATGATTGGATAGGCAAAATCTTAGGAGTAACTATGAAACTCATTTACGCTTCAATATCACTCATTCTTATTTTTGGTATTTTAAGTTATGCCGATGATAATGAACTTTTACTTGATAATAATCTTCCTGAAAATCATGATAAATATTTAATCGATAATCGCGAACTCGAAGACTCAACTGACCAATCTCGAAACGAACTAAAAAAATTGCTCGATAATACTAAAGTAAATTCAGAAGAAGTGATCGCAACACCTAGCCTAGACTTAGAAAGCGACACTCCAACGAGCGCAATACAAAAACAACCCGTAAAATTTAAAACAGATGACGACACGATGATCGTAACTCCTGTAAATCCAGACTTAGAATGATACGTCGTTTACCTCAAGAAATAGCCGAAAAAATTGCTGCAGGCGAAGTCATCGAACGCCCCCTTTCGGTTATTAAAGAATTAATCGAAAATTCTATCGATGCAAAATCAACTCAAATTGATGTGGAAATTGAGGATGGTGGAAAAAATAAAATCACCATTACTGACAACGGCACAGGAATTCCTTCAGAAGAACTAAAAATTTCTCTTGAAAGACACGCAACAAGTAAAATTCAAAGCCTAGAAGATCTTTGGAACTTAAATACCATGGGTTTTCGCGGAGAAGCCTTACCAAGCATAGCAACCATTTCTCGATTTACTTTAGCAAGTAAATATCAAGGTGAAAAAGGTCGTACACTCTACCTTGAAGGCGGAAAGATTCAAACAGACGTTGATGCCGCAAACCCATTTGAAGACTTGCATCTAACGGGAACACAAATAATCGTTGAAGATTTATTTTATAATGTTCCTGCACGGTTAAAATTTCAACGTTCACGAACTGGTGAATCAAGTGCAGTACGTGAACTGATTGAGCACTTTGCACTCGTGCATTCACACATTGGCTTTAAGTTAATTTCCGAAAACAGAAAATCAATTGATCTCCCACCCCAAAGCGAAGAAGCAAGAATTGCTTCTATTTTTGGCTCAAAAACTGACGACCTTGAACACTTTCAATCAACATTTGAAGGCATCCATGTTGAAGGATATTTAGATCGCAATGCACGCGTTCCAAACTCAAAACAAATTTATCTATGTGCAAATAACCGCATCGTAAAAGATAAATTACTACAACAAGCAGTCATGGTTGCATTACGACCCAGAATGATGGAAGGAGAATATCCTAGGCTTTTTGTAAAGGTCACTGTTCCAGCGTCTGACATCGACGTCAACGTGCACCCAACTAAATCTGAAGTGCGCTTTCGAAAATCTCGAGATGTTTTTCAAGTCATCCATGGAGCTTTATCCAAACTAGCCCAGTTACAAACGAAAGCTTATTATTCTGTACCAACCCCCACAGCATCATCTTCAACATTTAAACCTTTGAACGTTTCATCTTTTTATTCTTCAAGACCTGAGCAGCCTGATTTAATCTTAAAGTCGACTCAAACAATTTCTGATTCAATATATTCCAAGGGTGATTTTGAAACAAATCAAGATAAACTGAATGTAATCGAATCTATTTCAAATGAAAACCTTGCTTCAACAAACTCAATTTTTGGAACTTTGAAATACATTGGGCAATTAAAAAATACGTATCTTTTATTTCAAGATAAAGACGGATTGATTATTCTCGATCAACATGCTGCTCATGAGAGAATTCAATACGAGAAAATTAAATCACAATTTTTAAAAGAACATATTAAACCCAAACCACTCCTTGTATCCATTACATATAAATGCAACGCAGAAGACATAAATATTGCTTTAGAAAACCATGATGTTTTTGAAAAAATGGGTTTTGAAGTTGAAGCGTTTGGAGATCAATGCCTCATTTTAAGAACCATTCCACAAATGTTAGAGCCCAAACATTCAATCGAACTCTTTGAGTCCTTACTCAATCAATTTAAAGATATGGACGCAGCAGGTACCCTTGATTTAGATCCAACAAGATTGTCACCAAAAGTTGAACGATTGATATCAACTCTAGCTTGCCACAGTAGTATTCGAGCAGGTCAACCGATGTCCGAAATGGAAGCAATTGGGTTGCTCGATTTAATGGAAAAAACCAATAGTTCGCTAAATTGTCCACATGGTCGACCAGCAAGTATCCAATTAAATTTTGAACAAATTGAAAATCTTTTCAAACGCTAATGTCTAAAATTATAGCTCTTGTTGGAGCAACGGCTTCTGGAAAAAGTGAACTTGCAATGAAACTTGCAATTCAAACAGGGGCTCACATCATGAGTTGTGATTCACTTCTTGTTTATAAAAATCTAGAAATAGGAACCGCGAAACCTTCTCATCAAGAACTGAAGCAAATTCCGCATTACGGTATTGATCTTGTTGAACCGGAAAGCGGATTTACTGCCGCAGATTTTACCCGTTATGCACGTCCTATTTTAGAAGATTTAATTGCTAGAAACATTCCTACATTAATTGTTGGTGGGACTGGTTTTTATTTAAAAGCATTACTCCATGGAATCTGGGATGCACCTCCAACGAATCTTGAATTTAGAAATGCACTTTTGCTTCCATTTAAAGATTTAGATGATCAGCAAATCTCGCAATCTCTACATAAAACTCTTGCATTAAAAGATCCTGAATATTCTTTAAAAGTAAATCAAAACGACTTATATCGAGTGATCCGAGGTCTTGAAATCATTCATGAAAGCGGAAAAACAGTTTCTGAAATTCTAAATAAAAAGAAAAATTTAAATCCATTCCCATTTGAAATTCCAATTTTTGGAATTGAGCGAGATAAAGCGAGTCTAGAAAAAAGAATTATTGAAAGAACTAATAAAATGTTCGAGCAAGGGTTAGTAAATGAGGTAAAAAGGTTGGTTGAAAAATATCATAATGATTTCCCCAAGCCTCTTCATTCAGTTGGTTATCAAGAATGCATCGATTTCTTAAATGGGCGTTATAAAAATATTCATGAATGCAAAGAAAGAGTGATCATTTCTACGCGTCAACTTGCTAAGAAACAACGTACATTTTTTAATGGCATGGGACTACCCATCAAATGGTTTCACTTACCAAAAGAAGAAGAAATTTTGTCCAATGAAGCACTAAAAATACTAAACAATACTTGAAGCACCTAGGCTAACGCGACGAAAAAAATCAATTAAATTGCTAGCCGCTTTAAACTGTTTCGAGTAGATTGAAAAACGATTTAATCATGGAAAGTCAAGCACCTAAGGAATTACGCATAATCATCTTGTCAGACGGTACCGGCGAAACAGCCGCGCAAATTACACGTGCTGCAATCGTTCAGTTTTCTGATAAAGAAATATATTTTACAAGATACAAAAATATTCGCACTAAAGCACAGGTAGAATCTATTTTTGAAGATGCAGCCATTCATCACGACATGCTCGTTTATACAATCGTATCTCCAGAACTTCGAGAATTTATTACTTTGCGAGCATCAGAAAAAAACGTTCCCACCATCGATCTTTTAGGTCCTCTTTTAAATTCGATGAGTTCATATTTTCAATTAACTCCAAAAACGACGCCTGGCTTATTTCATCAAGTCAACGATCGTTACTTCAAAAGAATTGAAGCAATGGAATATACTATTGCACACGATGATGGTCGTGACTTAACCAACTTAGATAAAGCCGATATTATTCTGTTAGGTATTTCAAGAACTTCTAAAACACCTTTGTCTATGTACCTTTCTCATCAGGGCTGGAAAGTTGCAAATATTCCATTAATTTTAGGATATGATATTCCACCAGAAGTATTAGCGGCAGACCCTAAAAAAGTAGTCTGTTTAACGATTAGTGCAGATACACTTTCTACGATTCGAAAAGCTCGATTAGAACGACTTGGCCAAGAAGATGGTGGAGACTACGCCAGCATGAATAAAGTGATTGAAGAAATTGAATATGCCGATCAATTGTTTAGAAAAAACAAACGGTGGCCTGTATTTAATGTGACTTCTAAAGCCCTAGAAGAAACTGCAAGTGATATTATTAAAATGATGGTTTCCAGAAGAAAACAAATGGGACAGCCCATTCCTGGTGAATCAAATTAATTATTTAAACGGAGAAAATAAAATGACCATGCCAAATGCAATCTCAAATGAACGAAAAATTGGTAAAGCACTCTGGTGGAATGGAAAATGGATGGCTCCAGAAGAAGGCAAAACAAGTCTTTTCACTCATACTTTACACTATGGATTGGGATGCTTCGAAGGAATTCGTGCGTATAAGACTGTTGATGGAAAAATTGCAGTTTTTCGATTACGTGAACAC
>CAZPTV010000064.1:0-7676 GCA_964589335.1 uncultured Bacteriovoracaceae bacterium | reverse complement strand
ACGTTCACGCATAGATCGTGGAATAGAAACCTCTAATGTCACATCTCCAACACTAACTTTATCACCATGATTTAGCTTTTTGGATTTTACTAAAACTCCATTCACAAAAGTCCCATTTGAACTTCCTGCATCAGTAAGAGTCACTCCTGATTCATCCACTTGAAAAACACAATGTTTTTTTGAAACCTGATTAGACATTAATGTAAGATCGCAACCTTCGGCTCGACCGATGATTCTCTCGCCTGGTTCAAGATTCATTGATAGTCCTTTGCCGGGACCGTGTACGATCGTCAGCTTAACCACAATTCATCTCCTTTACGCAAATGTCTCGTACTTCCAGACGGAAGTTCGATTACAGAATGTGCATTAAATACTGGTTTTGCCACTCTCCACGGCTTGATCTCTCTTTGAATTTCTACAACTTTACCTTCTCGATCCAAGTAAAGTACATCGATCGGAAATTTCATAAAAAATGTATGAATTGAGTTACATGGTTCAATCCACAAACCTTCACCATGTTGCAATTCACTTTCACCCATCAAACCCACTAGACGTTCAAAAAATCCTTTTGCTAAGTAACAGGGGTCTGCCACAGGCAATGAATCTGTTTTTCTGATCGCTTTGATTCGGTTAAGTTTATTTCTGTTCAAAATAAACCTCCCGCACCTTGAAATGAAAAGAAAGCAGGACCAAAGATTGCAATTAAGATTGCAGGTAAAATAAACATAAACATGGGTCCCATTAGTTTTTGTGCTGCCGCTGCGCCAATTTTTTCTGCCATCATAAACCTTTGGTTGCGAATCATTTCTGATTGCTGTCTCAAGGTTTTTCCGATTGATGCACCCATTTGGTCTGATGAAATGAGAATTGCAACAAATGAAGAAATCTCTTTCATATCTAATCGAACAGCCATTTCTTTGAGTGCTTCAGATCGAGACGAACCGATTTGAATATCTTTTAAAATTTGTTTAAATTCATCGACTAATGGACCAGGAGAAGCTTTTTCACAAACTTTTCCGATCGCTCCTAGAAAATCAAGTCCTGCCTCTGTCGACAGTGCAAGCAAATCAACTATAAATGGCATCGCTCTTAATGCCGCTTTTTGTCTTGCTTTCTTTGACTCACTCAACATTAAGTCTGGATAATAAAATCCCATGACAGAAATCAAAATATAGATGAGTGGATGAAAATCAAATTCACCTAAATAGTTAACCCCAAGTGTAAATAACGGAGCACCAAAAATCATAAAAAATTTAAATGCATAGAGTTCGTCAGGTGTAAACTCATCTGCCATGCCTGCTGCTATGATTTTTCGCTTTAATTCTTTTCTTGTTTTATCTATTTTCATCGTCGCAACGATTGGAACGACATATCTCGAAAAAATCGGACGTGAAAATTTAATAATCGAATTGCTCGATTTTTTTAATCTTTCACTTTCTCCTAATAGCTCTTTTGCAGAGCGAGTATCTTCCTGCTGGAACATTGTCCGCATGAAAATGAATACCCCCGCAAATACCATTGCATAGGCTACATAAAGTGTTAATTCATCCACTTTTGTTTTTCCTCCATAAGTACAATCTCGACATAAACCACTGCCGAGACTCGTCTTCTTATGTTATGATTCGGTAAAGAGAGAGAGATGCTTGAAGGTATGAACACTCAACAGGTAAAAAAATTCCTGATCTGGCTAGGAAAATCTTTCCTAAAAAGTTTAAAGAACATAAACGAAGTAGAGCTCGGCATGAGAGCCAGTAGTTTAACTTTTACTTCTGTACTTTCTATCGCCCCTCTACTCGCTGTTTCTTTTTACGTCTTTAAGATGATCGGTGGATTTGAACGAGCTTATGAAAAGCTTGAACCCTTCCTCCTTGAAAACTTATCGGAAGGAACAGGAGAAAATGTTGCAAATTATCTTTCTTCGTTCATACAAAATGTGCATGCAAAATCAATCGGATGGGTCGGAATTGCCGGTCTTTTTTTTACAGCGGTAATGACTTATTTGAAGATTGCCGGATCATTTCAAAAAATTTGGAATCATGTCCCTTCCCCAAAGTTTTCTTTTAGAATAACAAGAGCCGCGTTATTAATTTTAATTGGTCCAATTCTTTTGTCATTATCCATCTATTTATCAACGATGCTCGCAACACAGATCAAAGTCATACCCCATTCAGGATATGCTGTAGCCATATTATTGAATCTCGTTTTGTATACAATGATTTATTATTGGATTCCGCCTGAACGCATTCCTCTAAAAACAGTAATTCTAGGTGCCATTCTACCAAGTATTCTTTGGGAAATAACTAAATCTAACTTTACCCATCTCACTAAAAGCTTTCTTGATTATTCAAAATTTTATGGCTCATTAGCTACTATCCCTTTATTCTTAATCTGGGTTTATATTGCCTGGTATATTACACTTTTTGGTGCGGTTTGGATTAAAACTTTACACACAAAAGAGTAAACTTAAATTCATGAAACTTAAAAAAATATTATACACCATAACTTTTGTATTTTTAATCATTACAATTTCATCGTTTGCAAAATCTCGAAAAGTTGCAAAACAGAGCAAAGAAAATAAAACTACTATTAAAGAAACAAAATCTGGCGATTCAGAAACCCTGAATAATTCTTGGTATGTCATGCAAGCGGGTAGCACTCCATGGGGTTACTATCATGAAGCTATTGAAAAGAAGAAAGATATCTATGTTTATAGATATGAAATGACAAAAATTGAAAAAGGTGTCGAATATTTAGAAAATCTAGGTGCTATCGCAAAACACGACTTAACCCCTGTAGCATTTAATCTTTCTAAAGCTGGTCCTAATGGAACTGAAATCACAGATGGAACTTTTACTAAGTCAGAAACCGGTGGACTATTTAATATCACTTCTACTGGAACAAAGAATGGAAATTACAAACGCAATGTCGCAAAAGACACAATTCTAGAGGCATTTTTTCCAATTTATCTCACACTAAATGCATCAAAATTTAAGACCGGACAAAGTTCCTCGGTTAAAATTCTTTCTGAAAACCCAGAAAGTGGTGAATTTGGCGCTAAAACTGCAAAATTTACAATTAAAGGTCGCGATGAAAAAAATCAATGCACAAACATCGAAACCGAACTTGATGATATTCGATCTAAATGGTGTCTTACAGAAAGTGGTGCACTCATTCATATGGAAATCAATGATCATCAAATTTATGTAAAAAAAGTTTCTGGAGAAGGCGAAGCAAAATCTTTTCTTAAAGCATCAAATGAAAAAAAGAAAGCAGAGTAGTGACCTTTTCTTTAATGCACTTTTCACTACTTTTATCGTATTGATTATAGTTTTTTCTACCTTGCGACTTATTCCAGGTGACCCGGAAGAATCGATCTTAGGTGAAAACGCTTCACCCATTCAAAGAGAACTTTTAAGAGAGCAATTAGGCTTAAATCAACCTATCCATACGCAGCTTAAACAATATTTTTTTAACCTAGCACGATTTGACTTAGGAACTTCAATTTCAAAAAAAACAAAAGTCTCTACTTTAATTAAAGAGCGATTGCCCAATACAGTGATTCTTGCTGTGATTGCAATTCTCATCGCAAGTATTTTTGGAATTCCACTTGGAGCTTTTCATTCGTGGCACCCTAATCATTGGATTTCAAAAGTGAGCTCATTTTTATCTATTTTATTTTTATCAATGCCCTCATTCTGGATTGGTCCACTGTTTGTCATTTTGTTTTCACTTCATTATCCATGGCTACCTTTTTCTGGATTCAAAAGCTGGGACTCAATTGTGCTTCCCGCTTTTACTCTGGGCATCGGAATGGGTTCGGTAATCTACAGAATAACTTCAGCTGCCATTAAAGATTGTTTACAAAAAGATTATTTAAGACTTGCTCGTGCAAAAGGTTGCAGTGAATTTCAAATATTATTTTTTCACGCACTTCCAAATGCAGCATTGCCAATATTACTGACTATTACGCTACAATTTGGTCACTTGCTTGCGGGAGCGGTTGTCACTGAGACGATTTTTGATTGGCCAGGCATTGGAAGTCTAGCATTTGATGCGATTTCCAGTAGAGATTATCCGATTGTTCAAGCCGTAGTCATCATGATTACATTGTTTTTTGTTTTAATTAATTGGGTTACTGACTGGATTAAAAATTATTTTATTCCAGGAGAAATTTAGGAGAAAATTCTTTTTGGATCTTTCGAAAGCATTTCAAAAACCTTCATTTCATCACATCTTCGGTATGGATCCCTTTGGTGAAGACCTAGGGATTAAAATCTTAGAAGGCGCCGTACTCTCAGCAAAAACAGCATTGACTGTGACGGTGTCTGTTATATTCATTTCGTTATTTCTTTCTTTTATAAATTTCTATTCACCTCAAATTTTACAAAATTTTTTCAAGCGTATCATAGATGGGTTTTTGGCTTTTCCAGGACTTCTTCTAGCTATTCTACTCGCTTCACTTTTACCTTCTTCGAATTTAAGTATAACATTTGCTCTCATTTTAACTGGTTGGGCTGGCCCAACGCGACTATTTTCAAATTTAACTCTAAATATTTCAAATGAACCTTTTATTGAAGCGATACGAGCTTCGGGTGCTGATAATAAAAGAATTTATTTAAAACATATTATTCCCCAGATGAGTAATCAAATCATGATACAAATTATATATACCATTTCACATACTATTTTAAGCGAAGCAGGTCTTACTTTTTTAGGCTTAGGTGGGGCTCCTGGGTCTCCAAGCTGGGGGCGTCTAATCGCTGAAGGAAGACAATACCTCGTCGAAGCACCTCACTTAAGTATTGCCCCAGGCCTATTTCTGATACTCACTTTATTTGGATTATTTTACCTTGGTTCAAAATTTCAAAATCATTCACAGAACATGGTAAGATAAAACCATGAAAGCAAATATTGAAAAAGCAAAACGTCTTTTAGGTCAGTGTTTTTCAATCGGTTTTGACGGAATTGATTTAAAAGAATCAGTCGCCACATTCATCAAACAAAATTCTATCGGTGGCGTTACACTTTTTGCAAACAACTATGAATCACCTGCTCAAGTAGCTGAACTCATCAATAATCTTCAAGGCTGTATGACAGAAGGTTTACCTCTCATCATTGCAGTCGATCACGAAGGTGGACGTGTTCAACGCTTTAAAAAACCTTTCACAAAATTTCCACCTGCGCTTTCAATCGGAAATCTAAATTCACCTAAATTAGCTTTTGATGCAGCAGCCGTTCAAGCAAAAGAATTAAAAGCAGTTGGAGTTAATGTAAATTTCGCACCTGTAGCTGACATTAATACAAATGTAAAAAATCCAGTCATCGGTGATCGCTCGTTTGGCGAAACCGAAGAACGCGTCACAAAAATGGTAACGGCTTATGCTCGCGGATATCTAACAAATGGAATACAGCCTGTTTTAAAGCATTTTCCAGGTCATGGTGATACAAATAAAGATTCACATTTTCACCTTCCGAAAGTTTCTACAGCTTTTGAAACCATTCTTGATCGTGAAGTGCGTCCATTCACAAAGGCTTTTCGATCACATTGTGAAATGGTGATGACTGCGCATATTATTGTCGAGTGTATCGATCCCAAATTACCAGCAACTCTCAATCCAAAAATTTTAAAAGATTTATTAAGAGATCAACTACGTTATACCGGAATTATTTATACTGATGATATGGAAATGAAGGCAATTACTGATCATTTCGGAGAAGTCGATGCTGCATTACTTGCACTCGAAGCAGGGGCAGACATTTTACTTTATCACACAATGCCATTTGTTGAAAAAGTGTTTGAGCCTTTGCTTTCAAAACTCACATCATCTGCTGGTAAAAAAGCTATGTTAAATCTTGAAGAATCTTCAAGGCGCGTAGAACGTTTTAAAGTTAAAAATTTTCTACCCTATAAACCTGTTTATATTCCTGAACTAGAAAAACAAATTGGAACTCCAGAAAATATTGAAGTTTTAACAAAAATAGAAAAACTCATTGCCGAGCAAAACGCCCCTATTCCTTTGAGCTAAGTCATTTTTTCTTATTCAATTCTAAATAGGCACTACTAGGCATTTACTTCCGTATAGAATATTCACACTTTTCCGAATCGTTTTAGATATAGAGGAGGAATAGCCTATTTTTAACCAGGGCCTTCCAACATTTTTGCGCAATTTAATTCTGCTGACGGCTTTGCTCAGTCTTGGCAGTTGTACGTCTAAATTTAATCGTGATGACGATTTAGATCCATCGTCTAATCCATTATTATCTTCAGGAGCCGGATCTACAAATACTTCGTCTTCGTCTTTCGCTGGGAATCATAGAATTAGCGTAACAGGTTATAGTGCAAATCAAGAAGGCAAATCAATATCAAAATCAGAAACTGCTGTAGCATCAAACGGTGACGCAATCAATGTATGGAAGCAATCTCCCTCGCTTACTACTCCAGGGAATAATCGATTATATTATAGTACATTAGATTCAGATACTAACACATGGACTATGCCAGATAGTTTAGCTGAATTTGTAACCATAGATACAAATGCAGGCCTAACAAATTTTAAAACAGCAATTAATGCAGTTGGTGAAATAATAATTATTTGGCTTCAATCAGATGGTTCTACAACACAATTATATAAATCAGAACGATCTTCTGCTGGTGTTTGGACATATCCCACAAGTTTAACTGATCATCTGTCGGTTGCAGGTACTTCAGTCTCAAATATAGATGTCAGTATGAATGATAATGGAATTATTATTGTATCTTGGACACAAAGCGATGGCTCTAATTCTCAAATTTTTAAAGCAGAAAAAAGCGCATTAGGCGCTTGGACAGTACCAGCAAATCTTGCAGATAATATTTCGCCAGATGGACAGAACGGAACTGGTTCTACCAATGCAATAAATAATAATAATTTAGCTATTATCACTTGGTGGCAAGTTGACGGTTCAAATTCTCAAGTTTACAAAGCAGAAAGAAGTGCACTGGGCGCGTGGACTCTTCCAGCAAATCTAGCCGACAATATTTCACCAGATGGACAGCCAGCTACAACAACAAATACACTTAAGTCTGTAGCGATGAATGAAAACAATGAAGCAATTATTGTATGGATGCAATCTGATGGTACCTATACTGGCCAAATATTTAAAGCTGAACGTGCTTCAAATGGAACTTGGACAACACCTGCAAATTTAACAGATAATATATCCCCCGACAGTAACAATACTGCAATAATTGCTAGCGTTAGTATGAACTCCAATAGCGAAGCGATCGTTACATGGTTGCAATCCGATGGAAGTAACGATCAAACCTTTAAAGCAGAGCGTGCCTCAAATGGTACTTGGACATTACCAGCAAATATCAATGATAACATTTCTCCAAACGGATCAAATGTTAGTAATATTTCAAATACAATTGATTCGAATGGAAGAATATTAATAACATGGGAACAAAGTAATGGAACGAATAAGCAAGTATATAAAGCAGAAAGAATTTTAGGCGTATGGACTTTACCAGCTAATATTAACGACAATGTCTCGGTCGATGGAGTCGACGCAACGGTACCCTCTTTACTTACAAATTCAACTGGTTATGCAGCAATTTTTTGGCTTCAATCAAATATGCAAACTGTACAATTTATTGCAGAAAGAGCAACTAACGGGGCATGGACTATTCCTTCAAG
>CAZPTV010000063.1:0-7683 GCA_964589335.1 uncultured Bacteriovoracaceae bacterium | reverse complement strand
ATATTATTTTTAGAATTATACTTGTTATAATTTGAGTAAGTATTTTCCCAATATTCGTAATTTTTTAAATCTTCAGGTGTTCCCCATTGAAAAAAATGAGGTATTTCAAAAACACGAACATGAGAATCGGGATTCATTCTAATTAATGATTCGACAGTTAAGCTTGTATAAAGTTCGCCATTCATTTCTAGATTGTTAGTAACCTGCCATTCTATTGCACTTTTTAAAAGTTTTGCGCTTTTAAAGTAGTATGCGCCAGAAGAAGCAAATTCATTTTCGCGATTGGAGGTAAAGCTTCCTTTTTCTTTCAATTCGACAACACGGTCATTTTCAATACGAGAATATGCATAAGTAGTTTGACTTAAATAATGAGAGTGAAACCCACGATAAGAGATTACGCATGCATCGCATTCTGATGTATGTACAAAATTTTCAAATTGGGTTGGATCCCAATTCATTCCATAATCGCAATAACTTATGAATGCAGGAAGATTTGCATTGAGTTGATCAATGACTTGTTGAACAGCAAAAGTAGGGCCTTTGTGGTGAATGGGTATATAAAAAATTTTAGAATTTGGCCGTATCGACTTAAGAAAGTTAGGTAACTCGGTTTCTTTATGGTTTTCTGCTAAAATAAAGCTTGTTTCCCAAGATATTGGAAATGACATTAATAATCGTTCAATAATGGGGATACCATTAACTGGAATTAATGGCTTGGGTTGAGTGTAACCTTCTTTTTTATACCTAGTTCCTTGTCCCGACATGGGTATGATGAGTTGAATATTATTTGGTGTGCGAGTCATAGAAGTAAGTTTAAAATATCATCCAACTTATAGATTGTTTTGAATGTATGATTCTCTTCGCGGTTTGTACTAAACTCTAAAGTTAAAATAGTATTGAAACCTAGTTTTTGCGCCGGTTTTAAATCATGTTCAATATTATCTCCAATCATTAAGCAATCTTTTGGTAAATAATCTGAGTTTTCAATAATTTTTAAAAATGGAATTTCAGATGGCTTTTCTATTCCGACATCTTCGGAACAAACCAAGTTTTTAAAATAGACTCCATTTGGATCCATCGCAGAAAGCTTTATGAGCTGTGTTCGTGTGTTTTCATTTGTTAAGATACAAATCGAATATTTTTGAGTTAGTTTGTTAAATAGCGTGTCCCGATGAAGTGTTTTCCATTGGTTTTGAATATTTGAGTATAAGTTTGATTCGTATTGGTGCATTTTTTCCAATATTTTTTGTGGAGAAAATGTATTTTTATACATTTCTTTAAAATAAAGTAATCGATTATGTGCAGATGTATGGTTTTTAGGGAGTTGTGATTTTACTTGGTTGCGTGCGTTCTGATATTCGTTGCTATGAGGGTTTATTCCAGTTTGAAGTAATGCAGCTTCATATGCAGAATCACTATTGACCAGTGTATTATCCAAATCAAATACAAGGCATTTAATATGATTAAGATCAGGATAGGTTTGGTTTTGCACGGACACCTATTTCGTGGTGCCTAGGGACGGAATCGAACCGCCGACACGCGCCTTTTCAGGGCGCTGCTCTACCGACTGAGCTACCTAGGCAACAATTCAATCGCAGTGTAAACAAAAGAATTGCCACGCATTTTTGATAAATGCAATCAATTATTAAAAATGAATATTATGAGTTTGGTTTTTTTAATTCCAGATCTTTTAAGATTTTACGAAATTCAGTCAGTGTTACGACGCGGTAGTCATAAGCTCTTCCGAATCTTTTTAAAATATCGTATGCATATTTGATGCGCTCTGCAACTTCTTCAACATGTTCCTGTGGTACGCTATCAAATTCGCTTAATGCAATATTATTTAAAGTTTTAGAGTTGGTATTTGCTGGAGGAGTTTTTTTAATTTGAACTAAACTATCTAGCTCTTCATCGTAAATATTTTTACTTTCTACGGGTAATCCAGAGCTAATAATGGCTGCAGTGCCATCGTTTTCAGTTGCACTGTATCTTTCTTTAAATGATTCTCTTTCATTCCAATGTTTTTCTTTATAATTACCTTTACTCTTACTAATTGGATGAATTGCTGCAAGAAGACTTGTTGCATTCAAAACTTGAAAAATTGAGATGATGAGGGCTGTTTTAAAATATTTCATATGTCATTTCATTCGACCGGAATATATAACATTAGACGCCTTGCGTCAACATAATAATTATTATAAATATCTTATAGTTACAAATAATCTATATTTTTTACTCTCAATTCCTTGACAGTGTTTATATGAATACCAATTTTATGTGTAAATCACTGCTTTTATGCTATGACCTCAAACGGAGTCCAAGGCTTATAAATTCAGTGATTTTTAGTTTCTTGGTAATTGCAATTTAATTTAGGAGGAAAAAAAATGGACGTTAGACCGCTACATGATCGTATTCTCGTTAAGAGACTAAGCGAAGAAGAAAAAACAAAAGGTGGAATCATAATTCCAGATACAGCAAAAGAAAAACCTGCTCAAGGTGAAGTTGTTGCTGCAGGTAATGGTCGTCGTACAGATGACAGAAAGTTGATCTCTCTTGAAGTTAAAAAAGGTGATCGCATTTTGTTCGGTAAATATTCCGGAACAGATATCAAAATAAATGGCGATGAATATCTAATCATGCGTGAAGATGATGTTCTCGGTATTTTAAACTAAACAACTTTTAACAATTAAAATTAATTAAGGAGAACAAAAAATGTCAGCAAAAGAACTTCGGTTTTCTGAACAAGCTCGTTCTGCAATTCTACACGGTGTAAACACTTTGGCAGATGCAGTAAAAGTAACCCTAGGCCCTAAGGGACGAAATGTAGTCATTGAAAAAGCATTCGGCGCACCTATGGTCACAAAAGACGGTGTTACCGTTGCTAAAGAAATTGAACTTTCAGATCGTTTTGAAAATATGGGCGCTCAAATGGTTAAAGAAGTCGCTTCTAAAACCAATGATGATGCAGGTGACGGCACAACAACTGCGACTGTACTTGCACAAGCAATTTATCGCGAAGGTGCAAAAATCGTAGCTGCAGGCCATAATCCAATGGAATTGAAACGTGGAATCGATAAAGCAGTTTCTAAAATCGTTGAAGAGTTGAAGAAAATTTCTAAACCTTGCAAAGATCAAAAAGAAATTGCACAAGTTGCAACTATTTCTGCAAACAATGATTCTACTATTGGAAATATTATTGCTGAAGCAATGAATAAAGTAGGCAAAGATGGAGTCATCACTGTTGAAGAAAGTAAAACAGCAGAAACGACACTTGATGTAGTTGAAGGTATGCAATTTGACCGTGGATATCTTTCTCCTTACTTCGTAACCAATCCTGAAAGAATGGAAGCGATTTTAGAAAGTCCTTATATTCTGATCTATGATAAGAAGATCAGCTCAATGAAGGATCTTCTTCCAGTTCTTGAAAAAGTAGTTCAACGTAACAAACCACTAATGATTATTGCTGAAGAAGTTGAAGGCGAAGCGCTAGCGACTTTAGTTGTAAATAAACTACGTGGCACAATTCATGTTGCAGCAGTTAAGGCTCCTGGATTTGGAGATCGCAGAAAAGAAATGCTTCAAGATATCGCAGTTCTAACTGGTGGAACAGTTATTAGCGAAGATCTTGGTGCTAAACTTGAAAATGTTCGTTTGGAAGATCTTGGCCAAGCTAAGAAAATTACAATCGATAAAGACAACACTACGATCGTTGATGGTGCTGGTAAAAAAGCAGACGTTGATGCTCGTGAGAGAACAATTCGTAAACAAGTTGAAGAAACAACTTCTGACTATGACCGTGAAAAATTGCAAGAACGTCTTGCAAAACTTTGTGGTGGCGTTGCAGTAATCAATGTTGGCGCAGCTACAGAAGTTGAAATGAAAGAGAAAAAACAACGTGTTGAAGATGCATTAAATGCAACTCGCGCAGCCGTTGAAGAAGGTATTGTTAGTGGTGGTGGTACTGCATTACTACGTGCTTCACAATCTCTTAAGTCTATGAAGTTCGAAAACTCAGCTGAACAAGCTGGTTTGAACATCATTAAGCGTTCATGTGAAGAACCACTTCGAATGATTTCTTTCAACGCAGGCTGGGATGGCTCAGTCGTTGTAGATAAAGTTGTTAACAACGAAAGTGCAAACTTTGGATTTAACGCTCTTAACGAAACTTATGAAGATCTCGTTAAAGCAGGCGTAATCGATCCTACTAAAGTTGCACGATGTGCACTTCAAAATGCAGCATCAGTTGCATCTTTAATGCTAACCACTGAAACCTTAATTGCGGATAAGCCTAAAAAAGATGCTGCTCCAGCAATGGGTGGACATGACCACATGGGTGGCATGGGTGGAATGGGCGGAATGGGAATGTAATTTCCTCGCACAAAGTAAAATATATAAAAAAGCCAGATTCAATGAATCTGGCTTTTTTTTTGATTTAGTTCGGACATATCTTAAGTGTGTTAAATTATTAAAATTGTAGCGAACTCAATTTTGATCTTAATTTTTATGTTAATCATCAAGATTTCTAGTATGAGTTAAATATGATTTGGAAATTAGGATTCCGACCATTTTTTTTATTTGGCTCAATATCCGCTATAATATTTATGGCGATATGGCTTGGCTTTCTAATGGGTATCATCCCAAAGATTGGTTTATTACCTCCAATTTATTGGCATGCACACGAAATGATTTTTGGATTTTCTGTTGCAATTGTAGCTGGCTTTATTTTAACAGCGATACAGAATTGGACAGGTGTTCGTGGGCTGAATGGTTGGAAATTAGCAATTGTATTTTATCTTTGGCTATTGGGGAGAGTGTGCATATTTATTCCAATAATACCAAGTGTTATTATACTAATTTGTTGCATTATGTTTTATCCAGCACTGATAATTGCATTACTTCCATATTATCTTAAGGATAGAGAGTTAAAGTTTGAACGAATATTTTTTATATTTATCACTCTATTAATGATTGGAGATACGTTAGTTCTTTTAGATTCATTCGGATTTATAAGATCAATGGCGCGTACCGGATATTTATTGGGTATGAACACAATAATAATGATGATGGTGTTCATGGGTGGGAGAGTGATCCCCTTTTTTACAGAGGGAACACTTATTAAAAATCAACCTCAAACGAAAAAATTTATTGAAATTGGAAGTGTTATAAGTGCTGCAGTTTTTTTATTTTTCCATACAATATTATTTGAATCTAAAGCGGTCGGGGTGATTGCATTCATTGCAGCAATTTTTAATTTTGTGCGTTTGAGAGGTTGGTTTGTAAAAAGAGTAAAAAGAATATCTTTATTATGGGTACTGCATTTAGCATACTTGTGGATTGTAATAGGATATTTCAGTGTTTTTTTGTCATCATTCGGATGGGTGGCTCCATCAATAGCAATACACGCATTTACAGTGGGAGGAATCGGAATGATGGTATTGGGTATGATTTCAAGAGTATCTTTAGGTCATACGGGGCGAATATTGAAAGCACCAAGCTTAATTAACTATGGATTTATTTTTATAATGATTGCCTCAAGTTTGCGCTTATTTGTAGTTTGGATGACCGGAAATTCATATGGTTGGGCAAGTCAGTTGGCTGCATTATTATGGATATTAGGCTTTAGTACCTTTGTTTTAAAATATTATCCAATTTTAATCTCGCCGCGTATTGATGGCAAAGAAGGATAGTTTACTTTTTAGATTCAATTAATTTAAAGTAAATATTTTCAAGTCTCTTTGTAAGTTGTTTTGCTTCATAATTATGATTTGCAATAAAAAGAGCTTTATTGGAATAGTTTTTCCAAAGTTCTTTGTTATTTATCATATCACTCATTGCTTTTGCGTAGTGAGAGACATCATCTTGTTTGACAACAATCCCTGCTTCTCCGATAACTTCTGACTGTGCATTCATAAAGTTTGTTAAATGTGAAATACATGGTTTTCCATGGATCATTGCTTCGGCTAGATTGCAGCCAAAAGTTTCACCATCTCTACGGGCATGTGCGAGAACATCGATCGTATTGTAAAATTTTGATAAAAAGACTTCATCCGTAGTAGGTGGAAGAGCTATGAAATTTTTAATTTTTAAATCATTTGCCTCTTCGATCATTTTTGGAGGAGGTGAAAGTGCTATAAACCAAGTATTTTCATTTTGAATTTGTGAGTAAGCTTTCATTGAAATTGAATCATAAATTCCATTATCAGGTCGTCCTACTCGACCAAATACAAAAGCATTTTTTGGAATGTGGTATATAGATCTCAAATCTTCTTTTGAAAATGGAGATTCAACTGGATTGTAGAAAATCTCAACCCGAGAATCATTTGCAGCCCACTTAGCTTTGTTTTGAAAAAGCCAATTAGAAACAAAAAGTATTTTTTTAACATATTGATGAGCTGGAGCAGTATTTTCGATTTCAAATTGATTTGTAGTAACAACGATAGGTATGGCGGACATAATTTTAATATTATCAAGAGGACATTCTGGTCTTCCGGAATAATGAACATGCAATATTTTAGGTTTAATTTTAAGCAAAATATTTTCTAAATCGTCATCATTCTTTGCTAATAAAACATTTGATGCGCCTAAGTACTTAATGATGTTTGGTAGGCGTGCATTTCTATTTTGCCAGTTTTTATATTTTGTTATCGCCGCTGGATGCCGAATAATAAGTCCAAAATAAACTCTAAATTTTTCAGCTAAACTATGATTTTCTTTCTTACATACTGCAAAGACTTCGAATTTATCTTTATCTAAATAATGACAGAAAATTTCTAATGTACGTTCTGTTCCACCAAGACTAAATTGATTGCAGTAATGAACAACTCTAATTTTTGAATTCACTCTATTTAATATATGGTTACGAAAACCATTTAACAATGGAACAAACTAGAAACTCATTTCATCGCTATATATATAGATATAAATATGTTTATGAAATTTCGGACCATAAATTTGCACTTAATTTAAAAAATTTAATATTTTATGCGGCAAATAATTTCATATTTTTATAAGTTTACGCTGATTTTTGAGTGTTTTCGAAGCTATTTAGACAAGTTTTTTAATTATTAAGTAATTAAATTCATACGATTAATTTAATGTCCGACAAAAATAGTATGAAAAATACCTGTAATTTCAGTCAGTTACAATAAGCTTTCTTAAAGGTTTCTGGGTAGTCACCGATCAGTGTAGCAAATAGTTTGGGGCAACGGATCGCCATTAACCATACTTCAATGGAATGAAGTGAGCCACCTTAGGAGGATGGAAAATATGGGATTCAGAATAGCGACGAACGTGCAAAGTCTGTCAGCACAACGAACACTAGGAATACAAAAAGACGGGCAAAACAAATCATTAGAAAAATTGTCATCAGGTGAACGTATTGTTCGCGCTGGTGATGATGCCGCTGGATTAGCGATTTCCGAAAAATTAAAAGCGGAAATTCGTTCAATGAGACAAGCAAATAGAAACGCTCAAGACGGTATTTCACTTGTACAAACCGCAGAAGGTGGTTTGAATGAAGCAGGAAATATCTTGATTCGTTTGAGAGAATTATCCATGCAAGCAGCTTCGGATACAATTGGAGATACTGAGCGTGGATTCGTAGACAAAGAATTTAGAAGCTTAGTTGACGAAGTTCAACGAATTTCACAAGAAGATAATTATGGTCGAGCTGAACAGCAACAA
>CAZPTV010000062.1:0-7706 GCA_964589335.1 uncultured Bacteriovoracaceae bacterium | reverse complement strand
ATCATATATTTATTTTGTGTGTTGTGTTTTCTAACGACTACATGTTTAGAAGAGTCATTCGTATTAAAGTTCATCGCTGGGTGACCGTTTAATGTTTTATCACCATCTAGGGTTGTGCTGTTATAGATGAAATCTTCTACGTGACTTAGCAATCCTTGCGCGTAACTTGCTGAAGCCATCTGCCAATTCCAATTTCTTGAATTAGGAAATGGAGCATAGAGTGAGAAAAACTCTTGATGAAACATTACGCTACCCAGGCCTAATAATAACTTCAATTGTCCAAGATATGCACCAGGTCTAATGTTTTTCTCTTCTCGAAAGTACCAACCTGCAGTTGTATAGGGTGCGATCCAATGGTCTCCGAATTGTTTCTCATAATAACGGTAATCATAAAAGAAACCAATTCCATGCCAAGGTCCACCGCTTACTGTCCAAAATTTCTGTGTTTCAGGGTAGTAATCTAGTGTGGAAAGTCTTGCTCCATTTCGAAAATTATAGTGGAGATTTCTCATGTGCTCCCATGAGAAGAAATATATAGAGTTACCTGTGTTCTGATAAATCATGTACTGAGCGTTTGTGGTAAGTGGTGAAGATAATAATCGATCACGATAAGCTGTGTGAACTCGAGTCGCCCACTGTGATTGAAATTTTTGCCAATTTCTTTGACCATTTGAGAGAACAGGAATTCCAGAGCGATTATATTCTGAAACCGCTACGGAATCAGCTTCGTAATCAGAAAAACTGCCCCATTGTCCAATTGGATAAAACATTTCTCCGTTTTCAAAAACACGATTTACTGGGATAGGTCTAGATGAAAGTCCTTTTTGAGCTGCTGGCATATTATAGCTATTGATAAATGCTTTCATTGCATCGCCATCATATTGCCAAAGCGAATCAGGACATGGTGAATAATTTGAAAAAGTAGGACGTAATTGTTTTGCATTATATGGAGTCATAAAAGTACTTCCATCTGCTTTTTTCAAATAGCAATCGGTTGCAAGATTTTGATTTGAAATATTCCAGCTCGCAGAATTCCAGAGTGTAAACATATCTACTGAAAATTGCGGATTTGCATTTGCAACTTGAATTGCCAACTGACTAATTCGATCTGGTCCACCAGTAGAATTTGGGTTGTAACCACCGGCAACATGTAATGCAATTCCGTAATTAAAGTTTCGTGCCATTTCATCGACGATTCCTGGTGTGTCAGCTTGCGCTTCAGCATCAGAATAAACCATTCTTCCGGCTAAATACTGATTGTCCATTCCGTTGAAATTTTTTGGGAGTGTATTTCCAGTTTTGTAGCGTGGGTTCGGATAAGATAACATTTGATTTTTTGTACTCACAGTAACGCCTGCTGTAGGTACAGTAGGATAGTTTGTACAAGTTGCTGTATTACTGCATTTACCTTCACGGTTTGTATATGGAATTGCATTTGGTGCATAAGAAAAGAACTGTGTGCCTGGAGCAAAGTCTAGTGGATCAAAAACACTACCTCCGGCATTTGTAGTTACTGTCGCTGTTGTAGAATATGCTGAAGTACCGGCAGCATTTGTTGCAGCGACTTTGAAATAATATGTTGTTGCTGAGCTCAGTCCGGTAACAGAAGCACTGGTTGTATTTTGCGAAGTTGCAGGCATCGTTGTTGTTGAAGAAGAGGGGAATGTGCTGCTAGTTGAATATTGTACGATAAATCCTGTTTCATTATTTGAATTATCAGTCCAGTTAAGATTAACCTGTGTAGGCGATGAAGCTGCTGCAATTAGATTTGAAGGTGATGCAGGAATCGTTGGAGCATTGTTTTGTGTAGTGATCGAAACTGAATTAGAATAAGATGATGAACCCACTGAATTTGTAGATTTGATTCTAAAATAATATACGGTTGCAGCGGATAGACTAGAAATACTAGATGAGGTTTGATTTGCAGCTACGTTTGTCGTTGTTGGATTAGTAAATGAATTGCTTAATGAACGTTCAATGATAAAGCCGGATTCATTTGAAGAATTATCAACCCAGGTTAAATTGACAGAACTCACGCTTGTAGCAGTACCAGCCAAGTTAGAGGGTGCGTTCGGTGGTAATGGCGCTTGCAGGGTAGTTGCAGTCACATACGATGTGTAGTTTGAAGCACCGGCATTGTTTACTGATGAAACTCTAAAGTAATATGTTGTTGCAGATGATAAACCTGTTACTGATAAAGTAGTAATGTTTTGAGCCGTTACAGGAAGTGTCGTCGTAACGCCTGAATTAAAAGTATTACTTGTTGAATATTGAACGGTGAATCCTGTTTCATTACTTGAATTATCTACCCAAGTTAAGTTTACTTGATTGTGTGAAATGGCTGTAGCAGCTAAATTCGTCGGTGCTACGGGAGCAGTGGCTGGTGGTGCTTGTGTCGTTGCACTTGCTACAGGTGAATTCGAAGACAAACCGGCTGAATTTTTAGTGCGGACTCTAAAATAGTATAAAGTAGATGCAGATAAACCTGTGAAAGAATAAGAAGTAGTATTTGCTGAATTTAAAGTAATCGTTGTTAATCCGGAACTAAAGTTACTATTGAGTGCCTTGTCAATTTCAAATCCAGTTTCGTTATTTGCAATATCGTTCCAAACTAGATTGATTTGAGCGCTACTGATTGAATTTGCAGTTAGCGATGAAGGTGCAGCCGGAATTGTAACAGGCATTTCTAAGGTTTTAATTACAATTGTATTAGATGCGATTGATTCTGCAGCAGTCCCAATTGCAATGATTCGTATATAGTAATTTTTATTTGGATTCAGGCCTATTAATGAAGCGGATTGAACATTTTTAGAAACACTAATCATCGATTTATTTGAAAATGTAGACGCCGTTGAATAATCGACTCTAAATCCAACCTCATCAATTGAATTGTCTACCCAGTTTAAATTAATTTGATTAGATGATGTGGCTACGCCCGTAAGATTATTTGGCGGATCTAAATCGATTTCGGTAGGAACTGGGCTAATGGGTAATGGGTTAGTCTGTGCCGAATGATTAGACCCGCCAATGGTTACTTCTTTCGTCATTTCACATCCAGATAAAACAAACGAAAGAATTGAAAAATTTAATAGAATAATTTTATATAGCCCTGACATATTTTTACCCCTTATTTGTTTTGTATATGTATTCATCATATTGAAATAAGAGAACGAACTCAGCCTAGATTTATGTACATATTTTTAAAATAATCGAATCAAATCAAGCGTGTCGTTCAGACACACCTAAAAGAATTCTGGAATAAGTAAAAAATAAAGGTCGATTGTTATTCTTTCTTAAAATGTTAAAATATACTATAGGGGTTATAAATTATGAAACGGCAAAGGTTTTTAAGTATATTTTTTAAAGTATTTATTTTTTCGTTTGCGATCGTTTCATTTGCAGTTAGTCAGCCTCTAGAGATTGCAAAAATTCAGACAAAGTTAAAAGAAGTATTTTTTTTAAATCGTATTGTGTCGAGTAAGAATATATCTGATGTAAAAACGGCTAAAGACGAAGTACAGAATTCGATCGTGCTAAATAATAATTCTGAAAGCTCAGAGTATAAAAAATCAACTGAAATTGAATTGATTAAAAATGTAGATCGTAATATTGCAACCAGTCCGAATGTATTGGCAACCGTTACTGAAAATTCGTTTATTCAAAGCACCCCACTTAGTTGCGCTTGTCCGACTTCAAATAATGTTAATTTTGAGAAAAGTTTAAGTCCGACCGCAACGATTTCTAATGGTGGAGTTCTCGCATTATTAAATCAAAACATTGAACCATCACACGGGAGTTCTGTTCCGACGGGTGAGATTTCTGCCAATGGTGGTGAACGTGGAGCGGGAGAATATTTGCTAGCAATGTTAAAAACTTTAGACGAAGCATTTTTAGAAGACTTAGAACGTCTTCATAAACGAGGTCTTTTTACCGATATGCAGATCGATCAAGAAAAAAAGGTTATGGCATCTTTCAGAATGGCAATTTCAGAAGATAAATTATTTGATCGTTTTGGAGAAAAAGTCGATGCAATTACAGACCGTTCTAAACAAGAAATTATTTTTGATGAATTTGTATTAACTAATCCAAAAACAACGAATGAACAAATTATTTTAATACTCCTGCATGAAATATGTAGAAGATATAGTCCAGAATATTTTCAAGCAGAAGACACATATCAAAAATCGATCCCCCTTTATCAGGCCTTACTCAAACTTGGACAATTTTCAGAAATGTTAAATATTACTTCTGATCAAAGAGAACTTGCGCAGTTTTTTAGATTTATGGGTAAACTTAAAGATGGCGTTCGTTCAAATGCACAAATTAAGTGTTCTGCTCAAGATGGTACGCATGAGATCGTGATTGAAAAAACAAATATTGGTGGAATGCAGATCGTTTTGAATCAATTTGGAGGTCGTGATCAAAAACGATTTATTAGTGGACGAAAGTTTTTTGCATTTAATTTTAACAAATTCTCAACCAACATTGTTTTTGAAGCTCCAAGCCTAGAGAATAGAAAATATTCAATGTATCAATTATCACTTTTTACTCCCGCAGGAAATTCTTCAAAAATTACAGGTGCGATTAATAAAATTCAAAAACTAGCAGATTCGGCTTCGGTGGATAGTTTGGATTTAATTTGTACGGTAAACTTAAAAGAGCCCACTAATTAATTTATATTTGCCACGAGATTCTAATTTGATTAACTTCTCGCTCAACCATTCGTTTAATAATTTTCTCGCTGGACTTCGTGATACGTTAAAAAACGCTCCAACATCTTCAAGTGTAAAATCTTCATTCGGACTAGAAAGTGCTTTTTGAAAAAAAACAGCACCTCTAAAGTTACCGTTCGTCGAATAAATAACTTGTGGAGTATCTTTGCTATTTCCACTATCAAGCCAAAGGTGTAAATCTTTCCATATAAAGTTTAAATTCGGTAATTTTTTACGCGCTAAAATTAAGACTTGTTCAAATCTTTTTTTATGTAGACTTTCAGATAGCCATTCGCCACTCCACAGCTGATCATAGATTCTAAATTGAGGAATTCCATAAGGAGAAAGCGACGATAGATACGCTAATAGTTGTTCGGTTTTAGATAAAAATAAATAATATTGATCTTTATTATTTTCATATTTACATAAAATATCTTGGCTTAAGTAAATTGTTAAATCAGTAGTAGTTCCAGTAAAAACTAACTCTTTTGGAATTGCAGTGTATTTTAATATTCTTTCTTGAAAATAGTTATCGGGTTTTGGATACAGTAGAATTTGCTTCCATTGTATTGGAAATTCATTTGGTTGAAGCTTAAAGTGTAATAGTCCCTTCCAAAATAAGACTTCAAGCCAAATTTCAGGTTTAAAGCCAGGACGGTAAAGTAATTCCCAAGATTTTGTTAACTCCTGATCTGCCTTTGTATAATCTCCAAGACAAACTAGTGATGCCCCAATCCACTTATAAAGATATCCTAGATCAACTGTTTTTGTATTTTCTGGAAAATAATTAAGTGCAGAATTTAAGACATTTAAAGCTTCTTTATAATTGCCGGTCATCAGTAGTATACTGCCTCTGATTTCACATAGAATGCCTTTTAGGAGTGGTTCTTTTGAAATTTGTTCGATGCGATTTAAACAATCGGTTGCGTTTTTATAATCCTTTAATCCCGTTAAAGTATCGATTAAACCCAGATAATGTACTCGTGTAGGATAGTCTGAATGATCGCTAAGCTCAGAGTCTACTTTTTTATATATTGGGTATGCGTCTTGATATTTGTAATTTGAAAGTAATATTGGACCCACTAATTTTGAAAATTGAATTTTCTGATTTATTTTTAATTTATTTATAATTAATAGTGCGAACTTTGATCCACCCAAGCTATTGCGTAATCTTGCATATTGTAAATATAGTCTAATGTCACTCACTGACTGATGATCGAGATCGATTGGATCTTTATTACACTGTAAGACTTGCATCGATCTTACATATAAACTTAATCTTCGATAATATTCTGATGCAAGTAAACGTGAATCGACTGAGTATTTATCGGTTTTGAGTAAAGTGCGAATGTGCTTTTCTGACTTTTCAATATCTTGCCTTTGAATTGAATCTTCAATTTCACTCTGAATGGAATTTACGTTTTTAGTCACAGAACTTAATTGTGAAATGCATTTTAACTCGGGTCAAGGTTCTGTTTAGTGGGTGTGTGTCTATGACACAGTCTCAATCTAATAACACATATAAGAACAGAGATATTATTGATACTCATTATATCAGGCATCAGTATTGCGATACTTAATACTGAACGGAGGGTTTATATGAACTCTACAAAGCTTATGTTCATTCAGGTTTTATTAACAACACTACTAACTGTAGGTGCGATCGGTTGTATAAACCTAAAAAGCAAAGTTGAAGAAAAGGCTGCCTCTACATCGAACACGGCACCTTCAAATCCTGACGATCAAACACCAAAAATTGATTATGAATTTTCTACGGAAGGTAATGGCGTTTTAGAAAGTGCAACGTTAGAAAGTCCATGTTCGGGTGAATGCAAAGGTCGTTTTAATTTTGAAGCAAATAAAGAACTCGTCTTCACAGCAAAGCCAACAGAAGGTTATGGGCTTTTACGTTGGGAAGGTGATTGTTCAGGCAGAGATCCTGAGTGCAAAATTGTCATGGGTGAAAAGCCAATAAATATAAAAGCAATATTTACAGAAATGATTAATTTTACAGTTTCTAAAACAGGTTTAGGTGAAGGCAAATTTCAAATTCAAGGTAGTGTTTTAAACTGTGATATTGCATGTGTTTTTGCTTTGCCCGCAGGACTTGAAGTAGACCTTGTCGCTATTCCAGATCAATATTCAAATGTTAAAAACTGGACGAATTGTAAAAGCATAGATGGTTTAAAATGTTCAATATTAATTGAAAAAGGTTTAAGTGTGTCTGCGCAATATGGGGTTTCGAGCTGTCCAGTTGGAAAAGTTGATTTAAATGGAAATATGGATGATGGTTGCGAATATACATGTAATAAAGTGTCTGACATAGATTTTCCTGATCAATGGTATGTTGATTCAAATTGCGATGGCATTGATGGAAATAAAAATAATGCATTATTTATTGATATACAAAACGGTAGAGATTCTGCCGATCGCAGTGGAAACATCAACGAACCATTTGCTACGTTAAATTATACACAATCTAGAATAATGGCAACGGATAGAAATGAAATCTATATTTCTTCCGGTACATACCATACATCTACAATTACATTACAAAATGGGATTTCATTATATGGTAATTATTCAGCTTTGAATGGATGGACAAGAAGTCCTTCGTTTAAGTCAGTTTTTATTAATGATGCAAACCCGGTTCGACCAAGCTCAATTGCGTTGATCGGCAATGGAATTATAGAAAATACAATTCTTTCAAATTTAGAATTTCAAACTGTATCTGCGACATCTTCAGGTGGTTCAACATATGGGCTACATTGTACAAATTGTCCAAAATTAGTTTTACAATATAATAAATTTGTCGTCGCGAAAGCAAATGCTGGTGCGAATGGGGTAAGTGGAAGCGATGGAATTTCAGGTATTCCGGGTGCAAATGGAAAGCAATCTAACTGTGGAGAAAATGCAGAATTAGGTGGTGTTGGTGGTTGGATTAATTTTTCAGGCGCATTTGCTGGTGGAAATGGAGGAACAAGTGGATATTTA
>CAZPTV010000061.1:0-7851 GCA_964589335.1 uncultured Bacteriovoracaceae bacterium | reverse complement strand
ATATTTGTAACCCAACCGGTGAAACGGTAACAAGATTCATCGTTGTATCTTTATATGCACTATCGCTGAGTACTGCATATAAACGATTCAGATCCTGCATCGCCACAACTTCACCATCTACAACAATTTTATCTGATACAATTTTCATCTCGATGCCTTCAATATCTTTAAGAAGATTTTTCAGCTCTTGAACCTTACGTACGAGATTGCTTTCATTGATAAATATTTTTAAAATTAATTTTAAATCTCCATTTTCATCTCGAAGATGAATATTGGTCTCACCTTTTTTTTGTGGAGTTAATAAAAGTTGCTTGCGTTCTTTGTCGACCAAAACTTCAACTACAGATTTATTTGCTACACGAACACATCTTTCGTAGCCACCCTCAAAAAAACAGGGAATAAAGGGCAAATCATAAGTACTTTGTAAACCTGAATATAAAATTATATCTTGTTGAGTTGCACGAGATTCAGTTTCTTTTTTTGCGCGCCACTTCGTTGAATTTCGTTGAGCAAAAGAATTCTCTGCTCCTACGAGCATGAACAAAAGAGTCATTGAAAGTGATAAAATCCAAAAACGCTTCATCCAAATCCTTTTGTTAACAAAAACGAACTCAAAAAACCTTAGCGGCTTCCTCCAGGAGTTCTTACCGGAACTCTGCTGACGTCATCACCCAGTACATCCGGAAGTCCCACTCCACGGATCACTAACTTTTCAGAGTCATCATTGTTCCGCAACACAACACCAACCGTAATTCCACTAGAGCGCAACAAGGTCAGTTGTTGTGCTGCATACGGCTCTACTTCTAGTGTAATCGTGTTAAAGTTTCTTGTAATATTTAAATTTACTGTAACATTTTTTCCGTCAATTTCGTCTTTTTCAGTCTTCCGTGGAGCCGTTGTGGATACCCATTCTCCGACAGCCAAAACCAAAACATCTTGCAATACTGTTCTTGCGATTTGTGAACCTTTCGGTGCTCCGGGAGGATCAATCGTAGCAATCAAGTCGACACGGTCGCCTGGTTTTAATAATCGATTTACCGCATTGTAATCATCTACGGGAATTGCAATCGCTCTACGACCAGGAGCCACTTGTCTTGAAAGACCAGTTTGTACGCCTGGTGGAATCACTTTGTTCAAAGTAACTTGTTCGCCCTTGCGAATATTTACTGCAGCAATAAAACCTTCAACCTCTTCTTTACTTGTGGTTTTCCCGGGTTCTACATAGTTTTTCGGTTTGTTTACAATTTCAATTGCGTCCTTGGTAATTTCATCCATTTCTTTGATCGTTTTTTTTGCAACAACGACTGGCACCATATTACCGAAAGTTTTTGTATAAGATTCTTCTTTAGAAGTTGTATATGAATGCACAAGAAAAACAGCGGTAGCTGCAAGCAGTAAACTTACTGTAAACGCTTTGTTATTCATATTTTCAAACCTCAGAGTTAATGATCAATATCACAATACCGGTACTTCCCAGTAAACGTGTCTTCTCTCATATTCCCTTCGGCTAAAAGCCCGTTATTATTAACAGATAAGGGTGGCACACAGGTAAAGATCGATGTCCGAATACGCAAATATTTCCGCTCTTCAATGTCATCATACTCGGTTTGCGGCTGTTCACTGTCTGCATCGCTAGGCAATTTTTTCACTAGGCCTATTGGACGCAGTGGAGCTTTTGGCTTAACCGCTGCCCCGGCATTTTCGTTCGTAATGATCTCGTTATTTACACCAATCCAATATCGGGTCATATACGATGCATCGCTTTTTTTCTTAACAAAATTTCTTTCCAAGTAGTTTCGGTGATTGAACATCAAAAACTGCATTGTATTTCTAGTATATTTTTGATTTACAACCGAAGTTGAAATGGCGTTTTCGGTTTCGATTAAAATTTGAAGCATCAATACAATGATCGGTACCAGTAGTGCAAATTCCAACATACTTTGGCCGCGTTTGCGGTTTTTCTTATTAGCAACCATTGTCGATGAGAAAAGCTCCCGTAATCTGACTCCTGAGCGAACCCATTGGACCAGTTTTCTTATTCATATAATCCATGCATTCGTTAAAACTTGGCTCTCTTCCAAGCCAGCTTTGACTTTCAAGCTCAACGTAACCTCCTTCTGGAGAGTCGGACACTTTAATAAAAGGGAGCATATAAAGCCTAGCTTTAAATTTATAGGTCACACCTTGCTCCCAATTTTTTAAGCGTGTTTCAGCAACGGTAGATTTGGTAATTCTAGGACCACCAATCATGGCACCCTTTAATGGTGTTAATCCGTCTGTTTCAACGGCTTTAATGATTGACTTAAATCGATCTTCACCGCCCTTGTATAACATTCGATCTAAGGTTGTGACGGCAGCATTTGTTTGTGCTTCTTGGCTTCTCGCTCCTGCCATATAAGCTCTCGAGGCAAGAAAAGTTGCATACTGTACATAATTCGCAACACCCATTCCTAGAGCAAGCTGTACAAACATAAAGGCAATCGTTAAAAAAGCTACTAAAGTTAAAACAAATTCAATTAAGCCCTGTGCTCTTTTTCGTTTTAAATATTTTTTCTTAGCAAAGAGAATATTTTTATTCATTTATTCTCTACGTCCAAACATTCTGCTATTAAATTTAGGGTGCCTGACAGGCTCGCCAAAACAAGGGTCTTCGTCGTCACCAAAGCTACAGGTATCGGGATCACCGTATTTATAAGTATATTTAAAGTCTTTTCGTATGGGCTTTTCTAATAAAGCTAAAAGTTTTTTTAATTGTGGATAAAGCATTCGAGCTGACATCGCTACAATTGCAATCATCAAAACATATTCTATCAATGCTTGACCGGCATTCTTTTTTTTCGTATTCATGCGAGCCCACTAAAAACGTAAAAATAACCCATACAAATTGCAATTCCAAATGGGGCCTTGGTATTTCGATCTAAATTTGGAAATTCAATGGCCATTTCATTAATTAAGATTGTACTGAAAAATTTCTTCACCTCTCGTATAAATATCTTAACTCTTCTCTTACGAATTAAAATGACTAATGCCCCAGCCGCACCCACGAGCATGGCTCCATAAATCATTTCAAAAGTTCCATGAAACCCCAAAACAGTCGATAAAGCCATAACGAGCTTTGCATCTCCTGCTCCCATGATTCCTAAAAAAAATAGCGGAACAAAAAATACCGTCGCTAATAAAATTCCATATAAAGACTGTAAAATATATGAACGACTAAAAACTAGAATCACAATAACACCGATTATAAAACTTGGAATTGTAAGCCAATTATAAATCTTATCTTTGAGTAAATCTGAAATAGCTCCACAGACAGCAACTGCCCCAAAGAACCAACCAACCCATGAGGGCAATTCTTGTAATAGGACCATCAGTTCTCCCATACCGATTTGGGTGGTGGATTGGTATAGCCACCCGTTCGTAAGTTGAGTTCTAAGACAGCATTGTATTTCAAAATGCCTTTGCGAATAATGTCGTTAAAGACTTTATATATTGAAAGAGAAAAAGCCGACATGATGACGAGTAATAAAACGTACTCAATCAGTGCTTGTCCTTTTTTTGCGTTTTGTTTTTTGGTTTTTTTCACTTACAAATAGTGTAAATGAAATCTAGATTATAGGGAATTATCAATTCGTATCTAATTCGCTCGCTGCTTCTTCTGCTTTACCAAATACGATATTTACAAGTGACTCAAGTTTGCCAGTCAATGTTCTACCAACAGCTCTGACGGCAATTACGACGAATACTAACAAAAGAACATATTCGGTCGTAGATTGACCGGATTCGTCTTTTAGAAAAGAACTAAGATGTTTTTTCATATCCCCACGAATGTTCATGTCCGTCTCACTCCTATGCACACTTATCGGTGCCCCTTAAGAAAATTATAGTTTATAACGCAATGCGTGTCAATTTTTCCTACCTACCCACATGTTATTGATATTATTGAAGAATCATCTTCCCCGAATTTTGCCTTTAAATTGGATATAAGTATTTGATTTTGTTGATAAATATCCTCTTCGTTGCCATGCATTATTGCGGGTATTTTCAACGAGGCAAAAACTTCCTCATTTAAGTGGGGATAAACTCCATCTGTCATAAGAAAAATCTGATCCCCAGGGCAAACCTCAAACTCTGAAATTTCTGGTTCGACATCTGAAAGCATACCAAAGGTTTGAGTTGGAAATGCCCATTCTCTTTTCCACTCCCAACTTTGAGCCGAATTTGAATATCCTTTGTAAGCGTTATAACTTCTCGGCTTTACTAACTCGACTAATTTTTCACCTCTCAGTAAATACGCCGTACATGACCCGATATTTGCAATCGTAATCTTTCTACCTTGAATCAGCGCAAAACATGCACTCGTTCCGCCCCGAAGGTTTATGGGTTTATTTTTGTTTTCAATAAAAAGCTCACGATTCGCAAAACTTGCTGCATTGAAAAGTAAATTCGCTTGTGACGAATAGTAACTGCGATAGACGAATGGAAGGGTTACTTCAGAATCACCCAGCCCATTCTCTACAAAAACTGCAATGTCTTCTAATATTTTTTTAGAAACAGAATGTCCTACATTTTTTCCGCCAAAACCATCTGCGATTGCTACAAAACCAATGTCCTTGCGAACAAGGCCTGCATCCTCATTTTCAGGTTTTTCATTTGCGATCATTGTATTGTATGCAGCCCCTAATATTTTCATTTTATTTATCTTTCTGAAGGGCCAGTTTCGTTCGGTTTAGAAAATGCTGGCATTTGTGGGTCTGCACCGTCATGTGATTCTGAATCATGAGAAGACGCAGTCGCTCTATCCTCTTCGCCAGCAGATGAGCCTGCCTTAGGTAGAATATCATAGCGCTTCAACTTACTTTGGCATCTTAAATAATATTTATCGTAAGGCATCGATTGACGAAGACATTCTTCATATTTTGCTCTCGCACCCTCAAGATCGCTTGCATACTCGCGAATGACAGCGTCTGCATAAATCACTTTTGATCTTTTTTCTAATTCATCTCGAACTTTTGCAAGACCCGATTTTGCACGTAAATTAAATGGATCAAAACGCAAGACCTTCATAAAAGAATCACGTGCTGTTAGATAATCACCTGACTCGAGCGCTTTATACCCTTTATCTAAAAATGGTCGTACTTTGTTTGCAAGGCCTTTAATCGCTGCTTGTTTTAAAGCTTTTGCTTGAGCAAGAAGTTTAGAGTCCGTGCTACCTGTAGAAGGTGCTTGATCCATGAGATCCATCACATCAAAATATTTTTGTCGTTTGAGTAGAGCACGCCCTTGTGCAAGTAGATCCAATAGCTTTTGTCTGGTCAATTTATTGTTTTCCTCTTCTTGCTGTTTGCGTTTTTCTAATTCTAATTTTTCATCCATTTGCTGCTTTAAACGTAATGCATCTGGATTTTCAGGGTCGCGTTCAAAAATTTGAGTTAAAATCAATCTGACATCATCAAATTTAGACTGACCATAAAGTTCATTTGCTTTAGCAACTAACTCTGCAACTTCTTTTCTAATTTTATCTTGCTCTTCTTTTCGGCGTTTTTCTTCAGCCCTGCTTCTTTCAATTTCAAGTTGCTGCTTTGCCATCTCTAAAAGATCTTTTGAATCTTTATAGCCCCCCGGTAGAACCTCATGAAGTTTATTTAGTTCAATGATAGCTTTTTCATACTCCGCACCCTTAATGAGATCATTTGCAAGTTTATAGGTGTTTACGACAAATTGTTTTTTATCTTTTGTTAGGTTTTTAAATTCCTCATTTTCAGTTTTAATAACTCCATTTTTTGCTCCCTTGCCTGCCGTCCCTTTGTCTTCTTGAGTGCCAAGCAGAAGGATCAATACCAACACACCTCCAACTAATATTTTCTGAATCGTTGTAAGCTTTTTGAAACGATCCACTAGTGTCGCAGGCTTTTGTGGTTCGGTTTGTACTCCAGGAATTCCTGTATAAGAAATTGGTGGAACATTAAACGGGTTCATTTCGTTTGATGAAGGAAGCGCCCCCCCCATTCCCAGTCCATTGGTTTGTCTTGTATGAGGTGATTGAATAGAAAGTGTTGCTCGTGTCGGTTCTTTTGTTTTTAAAAACTCAGCTTGTTTTTCTTGATAGTCCGTATTTGTTGCTTGAAACGAAAACTCTACATCACCAATCTTAATCACATCATCACTAGAAAGCTCATGATTTGAAACACGACTTCCATTTACTATGGTTCCATTTCCTGAGCCAAGGTCTTGTATTACAAACGACATTCCGACTTTACGAATAATAGAATTTTTTCTACTCGATAATCTATCATTGAGCACGATATCGCATTCTTCAGATCTTCCGATCGACACTTCATCTTTCTCTAATATATATTCCATGTGATTTGCATCACCGGGTTTAAAAATCAATCGTGCTGCGACTTTTGATTTAGCAATTGGAGCGGTTTTGTCATCTGGCAATGCAATGGCTGCAACTGCATTTGCAGAACTGCTTTGTGCGCCAATACCACCTAGATTCAACTCAATCGAAGGTGAATCTGACTTTACACTATTATCAGTTGCTGCCTGTGCTACATCATTCGTCATCTCTAGCTTTATTCCATCATCCGCGTTCTGTTTATTCTCTGTATTTGATTGAGTTTGACTTTGTGGAGGTGTTGCAAACAAGTCGTCGTCTGTTTTTTCAATATGTATCCCTGTACCAACTTCAGGAGTAATCGTTTCACTTTTTATTTCTACGCTTGGCGTTTCTGTAGCATTCGCAATAAATGCATCGGCATCGTATAGGGGTTTAGAAGGTTCAGATAAAGTCTGAACTGCAGCGCTTAACTGTGTGGCCTCTTCTTTCAATTCCATTCTATAGTTTGCAATCGAAATAATATCACCCGGATGTACTTCGGCTTCATTTGTAGGTTCACCGTTTAAACTCATCAATCCGAATTTGCTTTTCTTTTTAAGATAAAGAACATGATCCCTCAGAGATATGACTGCATGTTCACGTCCTACAGCATGGTCATTGATGCGAATGTCACAGCTGTCGGCGCGACCGATTGTAAATACGGGTTTACCGATCTCTTTAAGATCAATGTTTTGTACTTCAACTCCATCATGCATCACTCTTAACTTAAGCATTACTGTTTCTCCATATCCTTTACCACATCGGATAATTTTTTAATCTGTTCTTGAGCATCCTTATAGCGATCGTTGTCTTTGTCTCTGGAGTATAAACTGAGTACCGCTTCAAAGTTTTTCTTTGCTTGCTGATAGCGACCTGCCTCAATGTTTTTCTTGCCAGTATCAATAAATTGCTTTGCTTCTTTTGCCATCAAATCTAAAGTCTTTTTTAAATATACATGTGCCAAGGTATGACCTGGATTCACTTGTGTCGCGGTTTGAAACGCGATCCGTGCGCGTAAATAATTTTTTGATCTTAGTTCTCGGTGACCCTCGAGATAAAATATATCCGCGGTTTTTAATGTTTTTTCATCCAAAGTTAAACCTTGCACAGATGCAATTTCTCGTTCTGCTTCAAGTGTTTTTGGTTCAATATATGCTTCTTTCTTTTTTCGTACTTGTTTTTCAGCTTCTGGAAGTAAAAATGCAATCGCCATTAAACCTCCGACAAGATATAACATCTTCTTGTTTCTCATGAAAAAACTTTGGCTTGAATTTGCAGCACCATACATCTGCTTTGAAGACACTTGGGCCTTCGGAATAAATTGCGTATACCCACTACTTCCTGTGCCAACATCACTCGATGTTGTAAGTGGACGCATATTTATAAATTGAGTTGCACCCTGTTCTGCGGAACCAATATATTCGAGCACCGTTCCACCAATAGCGATTTTGTCATTGCTTCTTAAGATTGAA
>CAZPTV010000060.1:0-7898 GCA_964589335.1 uncultured Bacteriovoracaceae bacterium | reverse complement strand
AAAAAAATCTGTATTCTTTATGGCCAATTGAAATGTGCATCATTAAATAAATCAATGAAGCGAAGCCCACGATTGAAAATCTTTTAAGATAAAAAGGAATAAAAATAACAATTAATAAAAAAACGGGTTCTGTAATCCATTTCCACATGATTTCAAAGCCAGCATAAAATGGGGTAACGCCATAACTTGCAGCAACGCCACCTTTTGTATTTACGATAAAATAATTATAAATTGGAAAAACAAAATTACCGTATTTCCATGAATTAAATACGATATCACTCAGAATCACAAAGAGGCCTAAAGTGAAAAGTGAAACGAATCTTTTTAGTTTTCCTTGCAGAAGAAAACCCAAACAAAATACAACAGGAAATATTCCAAATTGAAAACGTATTAAACAACTAAGGCATAATAAAATTGAGCCAATCCAAAATAAATGATCTTGACGTTCTTCATTCCAGAAAATTCCACAAATTCCACATAATAAAAATGGTGTACCAAAAACAGATAAATCATAAGTTGGCGCATAGTGAATTAAGTCTGGTATAAAAAAAACGATAAGCGCAGCTAGCCAAGGTTGATTTGCAAGCGAAAATTTTTTTCCAAGTAACTTGATGAATAGAATGATTGAAAATAAATTTGCTAAAGCCATGCAAATGCGGAGTGTATGAATCGCTTCAAATCCATCAGAAAATTTAAAAGTCTTCAGAATGAGAAATACAAGAGTCGGTGGGAGATAGTCGCGAACTTGCCATGACCAGTCGCGTTCCATGAACCCGACCCCTGTTAACATGCGAAAGGCCGGATTTAATACAACCCAAACTTCATCGATCCAAGCACGTGTTTCAAAATGCAGGGCAACAATACACCTGCTAATGATTGCTAAAAAAACTACAGTCCAAAATAAAACATTCAATTTCTTCATCTTTTTACACATCAATGTACACTCATCATGGCGTTTTTAAAAATGTTTGGTTAGAGTTATTTCACAATGATTATTGCAAGATCTCCACATCGCATTAGTTTGGCAGGCGGCGGTACTGATATTCCAGATTTTTATCGAAAACATGAATTTGGGGCAGTTTGTAGCTTTTCAATAAACAAATATGTTTACGTTACATTAAACAACTTAGCAGATTACTTTCCACATCGATTTCGTATTGCATATTCTCAAACAGAACTCACTCAAGAGACGCACTCTATTAAGCATCCGATCATTCGTGAAGCTTTAAAGGCGATGAATCTTGAAGGTGGAATTGATGTTAATATTATGAGTGATATTCCTGCTGGAACTGGGATGGGTTCAAGCTCAACGTTTACAGTAACGTTTCTTCATGCGTTGAATGCATTTAAAAATAGACTTTCTTCAAAAGAAGGTTTGGCAAATGAAGCGTGCAGACTTGAAATTGATATTTTGAAAGAACATGGAGGCAAGCAAGATCAATATGCAGCGGCTTTTGGTGGAATTAATTTAATTCAATTTAATGCGGATGAGTCTGTGAATGTTCGGCCACTTCCAATTTCTGAAGAAAATAGAGAAAATTTATTGAATCATTTGATGCTTTTTTATTTAGGTGGAAATCGTAGTGGTTCTCCAATTTTAAGAGATCAGTCTAATAATAGTCATCAAAATACAGATGCATTAATACAAATGAGGGATCAAGCAATTGAAGTAGCTGAAATCCTTACATCAAAACCTCCCTATGATCGTATTGGAGATGTTTTATTTAGGGGTTGGGAGCTAAAACGAAATCTTGCAAAAAGTATTTCAAATCATGAAATCGATCAATATATGGAAAAAGCCTTAAAGGCAGGAGCTATGGGAGGCAAATTATTAGGAGCCGGTGGAACGGGTTTTTTATTATTTTATGTAAAACCAGAAAAACAAAATACAGTACGCCAAGCTCTTTCTGAACTAAGAGAAATTCATTATCAATATGATCCAATGGGATCAATGTTACTTTATTACGGAAATTAATATGATTAAAGATCCTAGATTTAAAAATGAATTACCTTCGACTAAAAATGCTTATGAATATTTAACATTTTATACAGATCACTTTTCAGACGCGCTAAAGAAAGTTTCTTCAACAGAATTGGATAAAGCAGAGAAGCTACTCTTAGAAGCCATCGCAAATAACAAACGAATTTATTCAGCAGGTAATGGTGGATCTGCTTCAATTGGAGACCATCTTTGTTGTGATTGGATGAAGGGCACACATGTTCCAGGTAAACCTGGGCTCAGGGTAAATTGTCTTTCAACAAATACTGCGGTTCTCACTGCTATTTCAAATGATTTTAGTTATGAAAAAAGTTTTTCAATGCAATTAGAAATGCTTGGTGAGAAGGAAGATGTTGTTGTTTTGATTTCATCTTCTGGCAATTCACCGAATATTGTAGAAGCCGCAAAAGCAGCTCAAAAAATCGGAATGAAAATCATCGGTATGTCAGGTTTTTCTGGTGGAAAACTAAATGAACTTGCAGATGTAAAATTGCATGTGCCAGCAAATAATTATGGAATTGCAGAAGATGCGCATCAATCATTAATGCATATTTTAACTCATCGCTTAAATATGTTGCGAGATCCGAGATGAATGTTCTCATAACTGGCGCCGCGGGATTGGTCGGTAGTCAAATGATTGAAACATTATTGTATAAAGGTGCAAATATTTTTGCAGTAGACAATCTTACGCTCGGAACAGAAAAACACATCGAAGAATTTATTAAAAAAATTAACTTTGAAAAATGGGACGTAAGTCAGAGAAGTTGGCATTTCCCGCTCAGAGGAAAAAAATTTGATTTGCTTATACATTTAGCTGCGAATTCAGATATTTCATTGGGTCATTCAAATCCTGAAATGGATTGTGAGCGGACATTTTCAACTACATTTGAAACCCTCATGGCAGCACGAGATCTAAAAATTCCTAATTTTATTTTTTCTTCATCTTCTGCAGTCTATGGAGACACAAAGATATTTCCTACACCAGAAAAAAGTAAAGAAATGTATCCAGTTTCAATCTATGGTTCCGGAAAATTGGCTTCAGAAAACTTTATTAGTTCATTTGTAAATAATTATCAAATCAATGCGTGGGTGTTCCGTTTTGGAAATGTAGTTGGTAAAAAACTTACTCATGGTGTGATATACGATTTCATAAGAAAACTTCAAAAAAATCCAAACGTTCTTGAAGTGTTAGGTAATGGTTTGCAACATAAAACATATATCGAAGTGCGAGATACCGTGAATGGAATCCTTCATTGTTTCGAAAATAGTAAGGCTGGTAGTACGCACGAAGAAAAATTTCAAATATTTAATTTGAGTACAAATGGGGCAACGACGGTAAAAGAAATTGCTGAAGAAACCGTTCGTGTTGTTACAAATGGAAAGACAAAAATCCATTACGGAGAGTCTTCGATTGGTTGGGTCGGAGATGTTCCAAGGACTTCACTTGATGTGACAAAGATTATGGCCTGTGGATTTCGTCCACAATATGAATCTACTCAGGCAGTGTTTCAATCTATAAAATCTCATTATGAATGGATTCATTCGTGATTGTGATTCCTAAATCAGACATTCCAATCTTGATATTAGCGGGTGGAAAAGGAACAAGACTAAGAGAATTAGACTCAACAAGACCAAAACCAATGGTCCTTGTAAACAATAAGCCATTTTTATTTTGGCAGTTGAAAGCATTTGAAAAACAAGGTTACCGAAACTTTATACTCTCAATCGGATATCTAGCCGAGCAATTTAAAAATTATCCTTGGAACAAGGATTTTCCAGAATTAAAATTTCGTTTTTATACAGAACAAGAACCATTGGGCACGGGTGGTGCGGTTAAAGTAATATTTAATCACTTCCAAGATTTGACAATGGCTTGGATCATCAACGGGGATACCTATTTATCACAGGATTTGCCACAGATAGATTTAGCAACTAAGAATGAGATTACATATTGTACTATAAATAATTCTGAAATATTCGATGCAAAACCAAATTTAGTAATAGAAGAAAATTTAGTCATCGATGCAGATGAAAATAGGGGACAAGTATTTGATGCAGGGGCTGTATTTATTAAAAGATCAGCAGTCGATAGATATCAAAAAAAAGATAAATGTTCTTTTCATGAACTCGCAAAACCAACGATGAATATTCGTAAGGTTGGATTTTTCGAACTCAACGGGGCTTGCTTTGACATTGGAACCCCAGAGCGGTACAAAAGATTTGAAAAATATTTGAAAGAAAAAAAATGATTCAAAACTTAAAAGTTACAGCAGTTGTTCCAACCTTAAATGAAGCTAAAGGCATTCTTGAAACACTGAAGCTCATTCCAGAAACAGTTGATGAAATTATTATTGTTGATGGTGATTCTAAAGATGGAACTCGTAATATTGCAGAAAAATTTGGAAAAGATAATAATCGCAAAGTTGTCATCATTAATGAAAAACGTAGAGGATATGGGCGAGCATTTAAAACTGGCTTTGAAAATGCCACTGGAGACATCATTGCAACCGGCGATGGTGATGGCACATATCCGATAGAGTTAGTTGCAAGTGTGATCGAGTTTATGAATAATAAAAAACTCGACTTTGTTTCATGCTCACGCTTTCCACTTCAAGATAAACAAAGCATGAAGGGAAAAAATCTTATCGGGAACATTGCACTAACAATAGCGGCAAGTACATTATGGGTATATCGATTTTCAGATGTTTTATCAGGTATGTGGGTATTTAGGCGTTCATGTTTAGGTGAATTAAACATTCAGTCTGATAGCTGGAACCTTTCTGAAGAGATAAAAATTGAGGCATTAACAAAATTGAAATCGCGTTTTGCTGAATTTCCAATTCCCTATCGTGAAAGGTTGGGAGAGACCAAGCTCATTCCATGGAAAGTAGGAATTCAGAACCTTGGCTATATGTTTGCTATGAGAACAGGCACAAGAAAATACTTAAAAAAATATTTTGGCGGTTAGAACCGTTATGCCTTCAATAGGGCAGTTTGTGACGCAAAGCAAATAAATTGTTTATTTTTTCATCCCCCACTTGAATAAGCGAAAGTTTTTCATATAGAGTCAAAGATGCATGAAAGTAAAGCGTCTAGAGATTCAAGGGTTTAAGTCTTTTAAAGATAAAACGGTTATTCATTTTGATGAGGGCGTCACAGGTATTGTGGGTCCCAACGGATGCGGCAAATCTAATATTGTCGATTCGTTTTTTTGGGTAATGGGAGAACAGTCCATCAAGCACATGCGTGCTGATGGTCAAATGGATCTCATTTTTAATGGAAGCGAAAAATATGCTCCATTGAATGCAGCAGAAGTTAGTTTAGTCCTTTCAACTGGTGCTAGTAAAAATGAAAATGCAGATCTTACTTCTTCTCGCGATCTTCCTGTTCATCTTAAGTACGATGAAATCTCAGTTACTCGAAGACTCAATAGAGATGGTACAAGTGAGTTTTTCATCAACGGACAACCTTGTCGGTTAAAAGACATTCATGAATTATTCATGGATACAGGCGCAGGTCCCAAAGCATATTCTATTATTGAGCAAGGACAGATCGCTCGAATCATCCAAGCTAAATCTGAGGATCGACGCGTGCTTGTTGAAGAAGCAGCCGGTATCGTTAAGTTTAAGGCGCGAAAAAAAGAGTCTTTGCGTAAAATAGAAGCAACCCAAGTAAATTTAAATCGAATTAATGATATTATTGCTGAAATTGAGCGACAACTTAACTCATTAGAAAGACAAGCCCAGAAAGCTCGTCAATATAAAGAATACAAAGAAGAGCTTTTACAAAAAGAGATGCTTGTCGGAAGGAAAAAGCTATTTGGACTGAAAAGTCGCATTCAATATGCAGAATCTGAAGTAAGTAATCTTAACGTTATAGAAGTTGAAAATAGAAGTAACCTTCAAACGGCTGAATTAAGAATCGAAAACTTTAAGATTCAATTGTCTGAAATACAAAGGAACGTAGAAGACCGGCAGTTGGAATTACAAAACCTTCAGCGTGAGATTTCACAGCAAGATACTCGATTACAGATTCAGAAAAGAAAAATTGATGAAGTCGAGAACTCAAGTCAATCTTTAGATTCAGAGTTACATGAACTAGAGCAATTGCTTCTCAATTATCGAGAGGTAATTATTAAGCTTGAAGCTGAAGAACAAGAATTAAGTAAGAAACATCAAGATTCCGAACAAGTTCTTAAGGCTCATCAAAATGAACTTGAGCAAGCAAAAGTACTTTCCGAAAAGCTAGGGCAAGATTTAGATCAAGAAAAAAGAGAGCATCTAGCCATGATGACTCACCAAAATGAATTCTCTAATCAGATTCATGCTGATGAAGCAAGAGTTGAGGGGTTAAATCAACAAGTATTAACACTTGATGCAAGACTTTTAGAAAGAACACAAGAACGAGAGTCTATTGCAAAGCAATTTTTAGAAATCCAAACTCAATTTGATACCGATACAACTCGCACAAATGCTCAAAAAAATAGACATGATGATTTAAAGTTAGAGCTCAGTGCAATGGAAGCAGAACTCACTCAGTTGCGTAAAGATTCAAACATTGCACGTGAAGAATTTGCAAAAAGTGAATCAAAGCACAGAGCGATTCAAGAGTTTGTCGACAGTCATGAAGGTTTTAAAATTGATGTAAAAAATATTCTCGACGACTCTGAACTTTCAGTTGGTTTAAGCGGAGTTCTTGCTGACTTTATTACTGCTAAACCAGGTTATGAATTGGCCTTGCAAGCAGTTTTAAGAGATTTTTTAGAAAATATAATCGTACAAGATAAATCTAGAGCACAAGAGGTCTTAACTACTCTAAAATCTTCAAATAAAGGTCGAGCCGCATTTTGGTCAATCGACATGTTAACGAAATCAGCATATCACCAAATGCCGTTTGATAGGCAGTTGGTTTATGCGATCGCGCCGGACGCTAAATCCATTAGAGATGTTGCAAATATTAACCTACCGCAATCAGAGTCAATCCTTGCATTATTTGATCGAATTTTTATTGTAAACAATCTCAATGATGCACTTCAATTTGCTGATAAGGCATTAGGATTAGGCATAACGTTTGTATCTCTTGAGGGAGATTTTGTTGATCGTTTTGGAAGAATCATTGGCGGATGTGTAAATACATTGCAGGGTGGAATTTTATCTAGAAAAACTGAGTTACAAAACTTGTCCGATAATCTTACACAAATTAGAGCGCACTCTGAACAATTAGAAGAGCGTTTATTGAATTTAGAACAAGCCCAAAAAGAGAAACGCTCTGAGTATGAAGCAAGCGCACACATTTTGAGAGATTTGGAGATCCAACTAAAACATACCGAACGTGATCTCGCTTCTTCTCAGTCAAGATTGTCAATTCTGAATAATGAAATAGAAAAACTAACAATTGATCATCAGAATATGACTGTTGAAAGGACTGAAATTCGTAACCGTCTTGATACAATTAGAAATGAATTAAAAACTTTGACGGCATCATCTCAAGAACGTGAAGTGCGAATACAGCAATTAGGCGAAGATTCATTAGCGGCTGAAATTCGATTAGAAGAATTTCAAAATGCACTGACACAGTTTCGAGTCGAATCCGCTTCTTCTGCTGAAAAACTAAGACATTTACATCAAGATCTTGAACGTAACCGCTACGAACAGACTCAGGATTTACAAAGAAAAGATGAAATCGAAAGAATGATGAATAGAAAGCTTGATGAAAAAGACATGCTTTCTCAGGAATTAGTTTCAATTGAATCTGAAATGATTGATCTCAATGAAAGCGCTCAAAATCTTGAAGATGAATTAAAAATCCGCAAAAATGAACTAGAGAGATTAAACACTCAACTTTCTGAATCATTTGATGATCAGCGAATTTCGATGAAAAAAGTTGAAGAAACTACGTC
>CAZPTV010000059.1:0-7985 GCA_964589335.1 uncultured Bacteriovoracaceae bacterium | reverse complement strand
CATGATGATGATGATGGTATTCTTTAGGTTCTTTTATAGTAATATTGCACGCCTTCTTGCATCCAACCGATTTCGCCGTTAATCTTTTCCCTAAGAGGAAAAGACTCATGAAAAAAGCACAAACGATATGGTTATTCATTTTATTTTCTAATTTTGTCTACGCTTCTGTTCCAACTGCCGAGCGTTTTGAAGCGACTTCAAAAAAGTCTGGAAAATATCAGTCAGAGGGTTTTTTTGCAGGTGGGTTTAAAGACGTCACATCGGTAACAATTAAAGATATTCGACGTGCTCAATCACAAGAGGGATTTGAAAGAATTGTTTTTGATATAGAGAGCTCAATGGCAAAAGGAATTCCATATTTTCAAATACAACCTGCGCCGGATGAAGGCAGGGTCATTGTTAGTATTTGGTCTGATGTACAGTATGATTTTAGTCAGTCTAAGATTGTTAAAGCCTTTTCAAAAAGTTCGCATATTAAAAAGGTCAATGTGATTCCACGAGTTGAAGACGGGCTTGCAGTCATTGAACTCATTATGCATCCTAAATCTAAAATGAAAATGGAAGCCTTTTACTTAACCGCTCCAAATCGAATTATTCTGGATCTTTTATGAATAAAATAATCACAATTTTTTTTCTTATTACTTTTTTTTCGGCGTGTTCCAGTGGACCCAAAGTTAAACAACAAGAATATGCAACTTTAAATCATGAGCGAGAGTTTGAAGAAGATTATGATAAAGTATGGAAAGCTATTCTCGCAGCAACAAATGAATTAAAAGCAGAAAAAATAGAAAAAGATAATGGCACCTATATTTCAGATTGGGCCAATACAACATCTACAGATAAGTACTATGAATTCACTGTAAATGGATTGCCACGAAAGCACTATCTACAAACACGATATAAATATAAAATTACAGCAGAAAAATTACTTGGTCGTGTAAAGGTAACTGTACTTCAGTGGGAACAAATTGAAAAAGTTAAAGCGGATGGTTCTTTTGATGATTGGAAGAATACTGAAAATCCAGATTCATCACGTGCGGCTGCAATGTTAGATAAAATTCAAAACAAAATGCTCTCCGCTCATCTGTGAGATGAAATTAAACGGAGTGAGCTTCTTCTTCAGCCGCTTGGTAAATTGCTAAATGCCCAGCTGCAATTTCGCGTAATGAAGTTACGATTTCTTTATTTTTACATTTTAAAGTGCGTGGATTGCCTTGAAATAATTGGCGTGATCTTTTAACAGCAACATGAACAAGTTCATACATATTTTCTACTTTTGTTAAGCAATCTTCAATTGTTACGCGTGCCATTTAAGATCTCCTTAAGAATGATTAGGTAAATCCTTATAAAACAATTCAAAACTCAGGTCAAGGCTGAGCTGCCGCATCCATTGCTGGATCTAGATACATCGCGTCAAGTTCTTTTTTGAACTTCTCTGTACAGAATTTACGCTTTACCTTTAATGACGGTGTTAGTTCACCTGTTTCAACAGTGAAATCATTAGGAAGAATCTTAAATTTCTTTATTGTTTCGTAGCTTGCAAGCTTTGAATTCATGTCATCGAATGCATTCTGAACTAATGTTATAATTTTTGGATTTTTAACTAATTCGCTGTATTCACTAAATAATACCTCATTGTCTTTTGCATACTTTATGATGGTTTCTTTATCTAATACGACTAATGCGGTGAGATAATTTCGTTTATCTCCATAAACCATAATTTGACTGATATGAGTGTAAGATTTCGCCATATTTTCCATTTTTTGAGGAGCAACATTTTTTCCGCCACTTGTAACAATTAGATCTTTTTTACGATCTGTAATTTTCACATAACCATCTGGATCAATGTGCCCAATGTCACCAGTATGAAACCAACCGCTTGAGTCCATGACTTCCTTTGTTGCCTCATCATTTTTATAGTAACCAAGCATCACTTTACGGCTTTTAATTAAAATCTCACCATCATCTGCAATGCGTATTTGAACTTCAGGAAGTGGTTTACCAATGCATCCAAACTTTGCTCTTCCGACAGGGTTTAAAACGTTGGCAGCACAGGTTTCAGTTAAACCATATCCTTCAATAATTGAGATTCCGATGATTTGCATGAACTCACCAATGTCTTTGGCTAGTGGGGCTCCGCCCGCAATGCAAACGCGTAATCTTCCGCCAAATTTTGCATAAATTTTCTTGAATACGACTGCTTTTGCAATTTCATATTTAATTTTTTCAATAACACTGGGTGATTTTCCTGCCCAAATTTTATTATAATAATCTTTTCCAAAAGTCTGTGCGAGTCCGAAAAGCGATTGTTTTGCAATGGGTGATTCATCAATGCTTGATTTAATTTTTACAAAAGCTTTTTCAAATATTCTAGGAACAGCAAAAAGTGCGGTTGGGCGAACTTCAGCAATATTTAAAAACAACTTATCGATGCTTTCTGCAAAGTATACTTTCCATCCAAAGTGATAAGCAGCCATGGCTTCAACTTTTCCAAAAATGTGTGACATTGGTAAAAAAGATAATACGACATCGTTTTTTCCCCAGAAACTACCCATTGTTTTTTCAATATCTTCAATGACTGAAGTCAGGCAATCAAATGGAAGCATGACTCCTTTAGGGACTCCCGTTGTTCCTGATGTATAACAAATAGTAAATAAGTCTGTAGGTTTTTGAGAGAGATAATTTTTTGCAACAAGATCTTCTCCCATCCTTTCAAATTCTTTTTTTCCAAGGTCATGCAAGCCTTCAAAGCTCATGATGTTGTGAATAGAATCACTAGGGTGAGCGCCTGTTGGATCAAAAATAAAGATATTCTTAATATTGGGGATATTTGATTTAATTCTTATAATTTTTTCGAGTTGTTTCTGATCTTCGACAAAAATAAATTTAGCTTCACAATGATTAATAATATAAGTGCAATCTTCATCAGTATTAGAGGAATAAATAGGTACAGTTATACCTTTTGTACCTAAAATCGCCATGTCAGAAACGGCCCACTCAATGCGTGTATTTGAAAGGATACAAACTTTTTCACCAGGATGTAGACCTAGTTCCATTAAGCCAATGGAGATATTTCGAACACGTTCGTATTGTTGTTTCCAGGTATATCCTTTCCATTCTGTTCCAACTTTATGGTGAAAGATGACGTCATCGGGTGCAGTTCGCACTTTATTTAAAAAACCTTGAGTAACAGTTGGAAAAATCTGATCGTTAGCCATTTTTATATTTCCTCTAAAAAATATTTTTTAACTTCTAAGATTAATATTATCTTCTAGACCTTTTCATCGCCTTATCCATTTCACGTTTTGCTTCACGCTTACGTATGGATTGACGTTGATCGTCTTTTGTTTTTCCTTTTGCTAAGGCTAGTTCTACTTTAACCCGACCTTTAACCCAATACAAACGGATGGGCACCAAAGATAGGCCTTTTTCTACCACTGTACCTATTAATTTTCTTATTTGGTGTTTATGAAGTAAAAGTTTTCTTTTTCGCAGAGGTTCGTGGTTTTCTCGATTTCCATGCGAATATGGCGCAATGTGCATTTTAATTAAATAGGCCTCTTCGCCTTCAATGATTCCGTAAGAGTCATTGATATGCACATCACCATTTCGAATTGATTTTGCTTCAGTTCCAGAGAGAACGATTCCGGCTTCTACTTTTTCGATAAAATTGAAATTTTTTTTTGCATTTTTGTTTTCGCAAATATGTGGGTCAGAACTTTTAACCTGAATTTTAGCCATTTTTCTTAACCAATCCCATCGAAATAATTTCTTTTAGAGCATCTTCAACGCTCATGCTCAATTCGGTTGTCTCGCTTGCAGCAATCATTAAATAAAAGCCAGACGTAGGATTTGGGGTTGTGGGAACAAAAACAGTTAAAATTCCATTTGGTTTCTCTCCAGTTACGAGAGCTAATGTTGAGATACCTTTTCGTGGATATTCAATCTGCACAACTTTACGAAAGTTTTTATTTTTACCTGTTGAAAAGGTTTCAAGCAATTGCTCAAGAGTAGAATAAACAGTGTTTATAACAGGAAGTTTTAAGAAAGATTTTCGAATAAATATGAGTACTCTTTTTCCGAGATAATATCTTGAGAGAACACCAATCCATGCAATGAATGCCAATATTAAAATAAAAACAATGATTGATAGAATGAAATCAATCAGACCTGCATAGATCGGGTTTTCAATACCCATGAGTTTAATTGGATGTAGTGATTCAGGAATCCACTCCGCCATTTTGAAAAAGAAGTTCCAAATCCAAATTACAATCCAAGTCACGGCACCGATTGGCGCTAAAACAAAAACACCAGTAATAATATCATCTCTAATTTTTCGGGTAAATTTTAATGGCTTCATTTTAATCCTCTAAAAAATGAATGATACAGACATTCCACCGCCATAAACTTTTCCACCAATATTATATCCAGGTGAGCCGACGCGGCTTTGGGTTGCTGTACCCGCTTCATTCGCTGAATCTTTATTGATGTGTTGTGAAATGAGGTGATGATATTGTCCAAAAAAATCGAGTTTAATATTTCTTTGCGATAAATTTGCACGATGAAGATCCCATCCCATTCCACCTGTAATGATATGTTGTGATGGATCTACAATATTTCCTGTTCCTGAGTTTGATTTAATCGGAGAGCGTCGATAGGAATATCCCATTCTTAATTTGATGGATTCAGACAGACCTTGTTCGATGCCTAACTTTGGAACAATGATGTCTCTCATTTCTGGCACACTACTGACTGAATTTTTTAATTGAAATCCTGAACCTTGATCAGAAATGGTTAGAGTTGGAGATTCAAAAGCACTATATTGTAGCCAATCAACTTCAACTGTAATCCAGGTGTAATCTGGATTTCCATAAGAGAAAGAATAATCAACTTCCATTGGATCATAAAAAAGTACACTAGAAGTTTCAAAAATGATGGGGAACCCATTTGCTGGACCAAGAACTCGGGCATCGCTATTTACATTTACATTCATTTTATATTTTGAAGCTGCTCTAAAAGTAAGACCGGTTTGAAATGGTTTTGAATCATAAAGAAAAGAACCATATGGAGAAGCATTTGGTTTTGCAGTTGTCGCAAAGCGCCCGTGACTGACGGTTCCTGCGCTACCTGAGACAGTATAATTTGCTTGTATGGCAACATTGGTTCCAAAACCCACGCCCGCTCCGATGTGCAAGTTATCAGTCAAAGAAATTCCAGTTGAAAAATACATCTGAGGTCTTTGAGTGCGTGAACGATAATTGTAATATTCGGGTAAAAAAGGATCGCCAGTATCAAAATATGCTAGACGAGCAATTGGCATTCCACCCATAAAACCAAGAGAGAAATTATTTAAGTCGTCCCCCGTTGAATAACCTAAAGCAATTGTTTGTGTAAAATGGTCGAGATAATTTTTGGTATTTACGTTTCCGTTAATATCACCTGGTTCTGAGGCTACAGATGTATTTGAAATAACAATATCATTGATTGGAGAAAATTCAGGATGAAGATAAGCGAGCCCAAGACCAAACCGAGCATCTCGATTCGCTGAATTTGCTGCTGGATTATAATAGGTTGTAAATGCATCGCTAGAGCTGCCTAACATGGTATTACCAAGTGCAGACGCTCTGCCTCCATAACCGTAAAGTTCGCCCGTATTTGCTTTTGAAAATTGTGAAATACTCAAAGTTAGAATACATAAGATTGTCTTTATCATTTCCATTAATTTACCCTTAATTTTTAGATGAGCAAATTTTAAAAAAAGAATACCAGTTTTCTAAGTTTAAATTTTCTGGACGTTCAGTACCAGTAAGTCCAATTTCTTTTAGTTCATCCCGTTTGTCTTCGGGAACTAGGGTTCGTATCATTTTTCTTCTCTGGCTGAAGGCAGCTTTTACAAATTTTTCAAATTGTAACGCAGTTTTTAGGTTATTAAATGGTTGAATAGGCTTTGGACGGAGTGTGAGTACTGAACTCATAACTTTTGGCGGGGGAGTAAAAGCGCCTGGTCCCACATCAAATTCAATTTTTGAATGAAAGTAGCTTTCAATAAGTACGCTAAACGAACCCCGATCAGATTGTTTTCCTTTTGGGGTTAGAGCGATCATTCTTTCGGCAAAATCTTTTTGTACCATTACCGTTGCGCCGCTGATTAAATCAGAGTGATGGCAAAGATTTGCAAGTATTTGTGAGCCAGCAGAATAAGGTAAATTAGATACAAAATAAAAGGGTGTTCTACTTTCTTTTTTTAGCTTCATGATAAACTTAGAAAAGTCTTCGTTAGCAGCATCCATGAAATGAAGTTCAAAGTCTTTATTTAGATCGCTTCTGATTTCTTTTTCTAGCTTTAAATCCTTTTCAATGAGTATGAGTGGAAGATTTTGTTTTTGAGTAATTTTTGAAAGACCATGTGTAATGGCAAGTTTTCCAGGGCCAACTTCAATGATGCATTTGGGTTCATCAGTTAAAAGTGAAATTTCTTTTTCGACGTTATCTAATATTTTTCGTATTGTAGGGTCGTGGTGTAAAAAATGTTGACCAAAGTGTTGGCGACGAGTTCGAGTCATGAAGAGTAAGCGTTCAGTGATATCATTTCAGATTGATTTAAAATTTCATTACGCATTTCTTGAAATACTGCACTTGCACCTATCATTGCAGCATTGTCAGTACAATATTTTTGATCTGGAATGAAAACCGGAACCTTAACTTCTTTTGTTATTAGTTCACGCAATCTAGAGTTTGCAGAAACACCTCCCACAATTGCAAAACCTTTTGCATTGAACTCTTTGATTCCGATTTTAATTTTACGAATGAGAGTTTGAACAATTGCTTCTTGAATAGAGGCACAAAAATCTGCAAGCTCTTTACTATGGGGTAATTTTTCTGCTTCAACTTTGCCGAATATATGAGGCAAATATCCTTGTTTTTTTAATTCAACTAGGACAGCAGTTTTTAATCCACTGAAACTAAATTCAAGATTCTTCTTTCCTGGCAAAGGTCGAGGAAAATCATACTTTAATTTATTTCCGTCTTTTGCTAAACGATCCATATGTACGCCGCCCGGATAGGGTAACCCGAGTAATTTTGCTGTTTTATCAAATGCCTCGCCAGCAGCGTCGTCGCGAGATTCAGAAATTTTTTCTGCCATAAGTTTTTTTGGGGGGAGATTTTTGACTAGATATAAATTTGTATGCCCGCCGCTTACTAGGCAAACTAGAAGTGGTAGGTGGGTTAGATCCGGAAGCTGTGTTTTTTCATCGTCTTTTATAAAGAGAGAGTGGAGATGACCTTCGAGATGGTTTACAGGAACGAGTGGGATCTTTAGTTGGTAAGCAAGTGCTTTAGCATAAGATATTCCAACGAGGAGTGCCCCCATTAAGCCTGGGCCTTGAGTAACGGCAATGGCTTTAAGATCGTTAAACGAACAGTTAGATTTTAGAAGTGCCTCTTCTACGACGTGTGCAATCATATCGAGATGATTGCGACTCGCAACCTCTGGAACAATTCCGCCAAATTTTGAATGTAAATCGATTTGAGAAAATATGACATTGGAGTGCACTCGCACTGAAGCTCCAATGGCTTCTACCACAGAGGCAGAACACTCATCACAAGATGTTTCGATTGCAAGGATCTTACTGTTTACCTTTTTCAGATGTTTTCGCCCTAGCTTTCTTTGCTTCAGAAGAGTTTGGATATCGTTCTTGAAGTTCGGCAAAAAAATCTTTCGATTCCTTTGGCATATTCAATCTTTGAAAACAAAGTCCAATTTTATACAATGTTGCAGGAACACGTGCCGATTTAGGATTCAATTCTTGAACTTTAGAAAATTCTACAATCGCTTTCTTATAGCTTTTTTGAGCATATTCAACTTCGCCCAATCCATATTGAGCTTCGGCCGCATCATGATTTTTTGGTTTTTTCTAAAGAAATGTCTTAAATTTTTCGGTAGTGACATCATAGTTTTTTGTTTCTAGCTTTGTGAATCTATC
>CAZPTV010000058.1:0-8030 GCA_964589335.1 uncultured Bacteriovoracaceae bacterium | reverse complement strand
TTTTCGCCATCCACAGGATCAGTCCATCTGAAATAAATTGGAGTTTCAAATGCAATCTCTTGATTATTAAAAATTAATGTGAACCGACACTTAAGTTCATTTCTGAAATCTGCAACCCCAGTTAGTGAAATATCGTTGATTTCATAAAGTCCTTGTCCGTGCGATTTTTCCAGCCAATAGGGATTAGAGATTTTTAAATCTCTTGATAAAAACGCTTGAATATTTTGACTCACAAACTTGCCTTTAGCGAGTTCCTTACCAATAGCTGCAATTGAATCCAGGAAGGTAAATTTTATACTTTTCAAAATTGCCGGGTATGAAGATCTATTCACGATTCCTGCCGTCAACTCAATTTGTGTCCCTATCGAAACTGATTTGTCTTTAGCAATACATTCCATCCAAATTCCAGCACATGACATGATGATATTTTTTAATTCATCTATTTTCACATCTTTCCAATAACTTGCAGGGAGATCGGATAATTCTTTATACGCTTCAAGGAGTGTTGGGAGACTTTTAGATGGATCATCTTCATCAAAATTTTGTTCTGCTTCTGATAAAAGTTTTTTAACTTTTTGTGATCCGTTCAAGCGGCTCCACGATAAATCAATATCTTCAGTTAGATCTTTTTCAGCTTTTTTTCCGAGAACATAGCTGAAATAATTTAATGTTTCACCTCTTCTTCCCGAAGAACCGAAACCCTGGCTTTTATGGAGTGTTCTGGCAAGAGCAGCAATTTCTGAATACGATTTGCCGAGCAATTTATTAAATGAACCCAAATCTATGGAGATATAATTTGATAAATCATCATTGCGGCTTTCCAAAAGTGGTGTCCATGCATTCCAATAAAGTCTTTTGGGCTGCCATATGGTTAAATATTTAAGCTGTTCCGGAAATTTTGTAGAATCACCTGCAAGTTGAAAGGCTTCTTCAGCGAGGATAGCTGAAGCAGTATGATGGCCGTGTCCGCCATTTCCATCAGCAGGAAACCTGGTAATGACTAAATCGGGCTTGAATTTTCGAATCACCCAAACTACATCAAACAATAATTTTTGTTTGTCCCAAATTGTAAAGGTTTCTTCTGCGGTTTTTGAATATCCAAAATCAATTGCACGAGTGAAAAATTGTTCTGCCCCGTCAATCTTTCTTGCTTCAAGCAGTTCGTTAGTTCGAATTAATCCAAGTTGGTCGCCTTGTTCACTCCCGATTAGATTTTGGCCGCCATCGCCTCGAGTTAATGCAAGATATCCTGTTCGAAAAAGTTGGCCTGATGAGAAATATGAGAGTACAGCTGTATTTTCGTCATCTGGGTGCGCTGCAACATATAGAACACTCCCGAGAACATTTAATTTTTTTAAAGCAAGTTTAATCTCAGAAGCATTCATTACCTCCAGCGGTTGAGGATAATTATTAGCAACAAATGTAAATATGATTAATACAATAAAAAATCTAATCTTAAAGTTAAGTTTGCTAATAAAAGCTTTTATCATTTGCAGGATGTTGATTGTTAAGTAAAATTATTTTGATGCCGATTATAATACTTTCGATCTAAAATTCAAAAGATAAAATAATCTTATGAGGTGAAGGGCACATGTTTTTACAAAAGTTCATTAAATAGCCTGAAATATTTATATTTACATAAACATTTTGATTGTAAGAACTTCACTCACTTAAATGATAAAACTAGACTCAATTAAAATCGGCGATAATAATCCGTTTGTTTTGATAGCTGGCCCATGTGTAATAGAAAATGAAAAGTTGATCATGCATACCGCCAAAGAGGTTATGTCAATTTGCCGGGATCTCAAAATCTCCTATATATTTAAATCAAGCTACAAAAAAGCTAATCGTACAAGCAGAAAATCATTTACTGGAATTGGTAACCAAAAAGCTCTCAAGATTCTTTCTAAAGTAAGAGAAAAATTTGGCATTCCAGTTCTTACAGATATTCATACGATTGAAGAAGCAAAAATTGCAGCGGATTATGCAGATGTACTGCAAATCCCAGCTTTCTTATGCAGACAAACTGATCTGCTGATCGCAGCCGGCAAAACAAAAAAAGTAATCAACATTAAGAAGGGGCAGTTTCTCGCTCCCGAGGATATCAAATTTGCTGCTGAAAAGGTTAAATCAACCGGAAATAACAAAATCATGCTGACGGAAAGAGGAACCACATTTGGATATCACAACCTTGTTGTGGATTTGCGTTCGTTAATAATTATGAAAGAATTAGGTTATCCAGTTGTAATGGATGCAACTCATTCAGTTCAATTGCCAAGTGCCGGGCATATTAGCGGTGGTCAGCCAAAATTTATTGAACCTTTAGCAAAGGCCGCAGCAGCGGTTGGAATTGATGCGCTTTTTTTAGAAGTACATCCGAATCCTGCCAAAGCGTTAAGTGATGCGGACAGCCAGCTTTCATTAAGCAAACTTGAAGATATTCTCAAACAAGTTCAAAAGATAGATCGGATTATTAAAAACTATTAAATCTAGATAATTAGTTAGTATTTAAAGTATTTTAAGGAAAAAACTGTGACTTCAGATGAAATTATATTAAAAGGCAAAGAGGTTATTCGTATCGAAGCGGAAGCTGTATCAAATCTATCGAACAGCATTAATGATCAGTTTGTAAAAGCTGTGACCGTAATTAATGAAACGCAAGGAAGAGTAGTTTTAACAGGAATGGGGAAGTCAGGACTGATAGCGCGCAAAATTGTTGCAACTTTAAATTCAACAGGTACTGCAGCCATATATCTTCATCCTACCGATGCGCTGCACGGCGATTTGGGCATGGTCAGAAAAGAAGATGTAGTTATTTTGGTTTCAAAAAGCGGAAATACCGAGGAGATTTTTAATCTATTGCCAATGCTCAAACGCATCGGAGTCAAAATGATTGCAATGTGCGGTAGTGAAAATTCGAGACTGGCAAAGGAATGCGATATTTTCTTAAACATTAGTGTGAAGGAAGAAGCTTGCCCACATGACTTAGCCCCGACCGCTTCAACGACAGCAACTCTGGCAATGGGCGATGCATTGTCAGTGGCACTTCTACAAAAAAGAAACTTTACAATTGAAGATTTTGCTCTTCTTCATCCTGGCGGGAGTTTAGGCAAGCGGTTATCTCTACAAATTAGCGAAATAATGATACATGGTGATAAAGTCCCAATAGTAAAAGAGGAGGTTTCTCTTAAAGATGTAATTATTGAAATTACATCAAAAAGACTCGGAACCACCTGTGTAGTTGATGAAAAAGGTATTCTTACCGGCATTATTACTGATGGAGATCTAAGAAGACTTTTAGAAAAAACTTTAGAGATTAAAAATTTAAAAGCCAAAGATATCATGACTCGAAAGCCGAAAGTGCTCAAGGAAAACTATTTAGCATCTTTCGCTTTACAGCAAATGGAGAATTATAAAATTACTTCTCTAATTATTACCAACGATCAAAATAAACCTATTGGAATTGTGCACTTACATGATTTGATTAATCTCGGATTACAGCAAAGATGAAATTTCAAGTTGTACTGATTGTTCTTCTTTTTTTTGCTGGATGTGATGATGAAAAAGTTAAACCTTCAATTAATACTGCTTTAAAAGTTGAAGAACTTCCTGCGCAAGAAAGCTGGAACTCAAAAGTTATTTTCACAGATTCCGGAAAAACTAATGCAGTGTTGTATGCGGGTCATCTTAGAATGTTCACCGGTTCTAGAGAAACATTGCTCGATAGCAACGTTAAAGTCGAATTTTACAACGACCTTCAACAAGTTTCGACCGTTCTAACCTCAAAACGAGGCAGAGTAGATGATATAACTCAAAACTTATATGCAATTGATAATGTTGTGGCTGTTAACGACAGCGGCGTAACCCTTACTACACAGGAACTGATGTGGCGAAATGACGACAGAAAAATCGTCTCAAATAGATTTGTAACCATACTAACATCATTAGAAAAAATTGAAGGTTACGGTTTTGAGTCAAATCAGAATCTGAGCAACTATGTTATTTACAACATAACCTATGTTTCGAGAAGGGATTCTCTATAATTAAGCAATTATTTATTTGGAATTGATGAACAAAATTATTTCAGTAATCTTCTTTTTATGCATTAAAATTATTGCTCAAAATACTGGAAGCGATTATATAACTGTTACTGGAGATAGTTTGGTTGGTAAGATAATCAAAGGTGAAGCGGTTCGTGAAGTTTATGGAAATGTAGTTTTGACACAGGGAAATATAAGGATCACTTGCCAGAAAGCTATACAGTTTATGTTAAGAAATGATGCCGAGTTAATTGGAAACGTAATTGTGACTCAAGAAAATTTAACAATTACCACTGAAAGAGGATTTTATTACGGAAACCTTAAGAAAGCAGAAACTACTTCGAAGGTACAGCTTGATGATAAAAAAGTAATTTTAACTGCCGATGTTGGAGATTACTATTTTAATGAAGATCGCGCCTTTTTCTCTGATAATGTTCAGCTATATGATACCGCAACGACATTGACTTCAAATTTTCTAAATTATTTTAAGAATGAAAATCGTGCAGTTGCAACTAGTGATGTTAAAATTATTGATTCTGAAAATGTAATTACTGCTGATACAATCGAACACTTCCGCAGCTCTCGTATCACTTTTGCATCCAGCAGGGTTAAGATTACAAACCAGTCGAACAACATTGTAATTTATGGAGATCATCTGGAAGACTATGCTCAAAAAAAATACACTGTAATAAATAAAGATCCTGTATTCATTCAAATTGATACTAGTTATTCAAGAATGATCGATACATTGAGCGGCGGTCAGGTAATTGATTCCGTGTCAATAACAGTTGATACTTTAGCAATAAGTGCATTAGTGATGGAATCTTTTAGAGATACTTCGAGCATTTTTATTGCAAAGGATTCGGTTGAAATTGTCCGCGGTGAATTTGCATCAAAAAATGATTACACGATTTATTTTAAGGATGATGATAAAATAATTACTGAGAGAATAAAGGAAGCAAGTCCTCAGCCAATACTATGGTATGAAAACTCTCAAATTACTGGCGATTCAATAAATATATTTTTAAGAGAAAGTAAAATTAGGCTGGTTGAGATAGAAAATAATGCTTTCATTCATTCACATCATGAAAAATATGAGAATAGATTCGATCAAATTTCAGGCGATAAAATAATTATAGATTTCATTGACGGTACAATAGCTAAGACGCAAATTTTCGGTAGTGTTTATGCAATTTACTATCTTTACGAAGATGATGAACGTAACGGATTAACAAAATCTTCTGCTGAATCAGCCGATATTAGATTCAGCGATAATCAGGTTAGTGAAGTGCGGCTTTTTGGTTCACCTACGAGCGATTACTTCCCGGAAAATATGGTTGAAGATAGGGAAGCCGAATATTTGTTGCCAAAATATGTTATTTATAAAAATAAACCTTATAAGGACAAGCTTCTTAAAACAATTAAGGCAAATTTAAAAAAGTAACCATTATATGTTATCTACAAAACTAAAAAGCGAAGACCTGGTAAAAATTTACAAAAAGCGAGCTGTAGTAAACAAAGCTTCAGTAGAAGTCTCGAAAGGAGAAATAGTTGGTTTGCTCGGCCCAAATGGAGCCGGTAAAACAACCACATTTTATATGATTGTTGGTATGATAAGGCCGAATAAAGGTAAAGTCTTTTTGGATGAAAGTGATATAACAAACATCCCAATGTATAAACGTGCAAGGATGGGAATAGGATATCTACCGCAGGAAGCCTCCATTTTTAGGAGATTGTCTGTTGAGGATAATCTTCTAGCCGTCTTAGAAATGATAAATCTTTCAAAAGCACAAAGAAAGGAAAAATGCGATAGACTTTTAGAAGATTTGGGAATTACTCATATAAGAAAAAGTATGGGATATCAGCTAAGCGGAGGTGAAAGAAGAAGAACAGAAATTGCCAGAGCTTTGGCAACTGATCCAAGTTTTATTTTACTTGATGAACCGTTTGCCGGGGTTGATCCAATTGCAGTTGAAGATATCATGACGATTGTTGCAAATCTAAAAAATAGGGGGATAGGCGTTCTTATCACAGATCATAATGTTCACGAAACTTTAAGCATAGTTGATAAAGGATACATTCTAATCAATGGGGTGATATTCAAGTCCGGCGATGCAAATACACTTGCAGATGATGCCGAAGTGCGTAAACTTTATTTAGGAGAAAAGTTTAAATTGGATAGGTATTAAAAAAACACATTATGTATCCTTTGAATGAGTAGCTAATCGCTTACCAATTACTCGTACTCAATCCTCCAGAAACAATAAACGTCATCATTTCTTTTGCACCTACATTCAATCGTTTGACATTCTCTGTTGGTACTAAAATCAAGTTCCCCGCAAAATTATATGCCTGCGGAATATAAACAGCGACTTTATCCTTCTCACCAAGGAAATAGGTATTTTCTTCCGTTAAGAAGCCTAGAATCTCGATACTGCTTTCATTGGATAACCTAACTGAAACTGGTTGATTAAATTTTTTCCTATCGCCGAAAAGTGCTTCCGTTAAATCTTTAATAGACATATAAATGAATTTTACAAGAGGCATTCGATTTAAGGAATTGTTAATTATCGTAATGAATCCTTTTGTAAAAAAATTAGAAGCAATTATACCAATGAGGAAAATCCCAGCTAGAGTGATAGTAAAACCTATACCCGGATATTTAAAATTAAAGAAACCATCAATCCATGTGAAAATGATATAGATTAAATATATTGTTACTGTTATTGGAATCGTAACAATCAATCCTTCAAAAAAATATTTACTTAATTTTTTCATTCGATAATCTCCAAATGTTATGTTAAAAAAAACTTATTACTGTTTTCTGAATCTCGATAAAACCAAACCATTCTTCATTTGAACAAGAACAGCACCAAATGCAGCTATCAACATTCCAATTCCTTCTTGCATAGTTATCTTTTCACCGAGAAAGATCCATGCTAAAATTGCAATCTGAATTAACATTGTTCCATTGATTATGCTAGATTCCATCGCTGTTAGAGTTCTCAAGGTTAGATTCCAAAGAGTGAAGGCGAATGCAGTATTAATAATGGCAAGCCAAAACAGGTAAAACCAATTTTTTAGATTAATTGCAGGAAAGCCATCGATAGACATACCCACAATTAATAAAATTAATGCTCCAACTCCCATGCTAATTACAGTCACAATAAATGGGCTAACATCTTTCTGCTTATTTACATCTCTGCCAATTATCGCTGCTCCTGAATTTGCAAGAACTCCAATTAACATTATTGCTATACCTATAAATTCACCTTTGAAAAGAGATATTGGGAGAAAGTATGTTAATACCCCAATTGCGAAAAGCAATACACCAATCCATTGTGACAAAGTTGGGTTCTCATTTAAGAGGAATATTCCCATTACTGCAACTACTATGGGTGTAAAATTCAGTAGTAAACTCACTGTAACAGATGGCAATAAGGACAAACCTAAAAACTGTGCTCCTTGAGTGAAAGTATAAAATACCACTCCAAGTAAAATTAATTTCTTCCACTGCAGCGAGTTTAGATTTTTTACTTCAAGAATATATTTTTTCTGAATAAGGATAAAAGGGAGAAAACAAAAAAAAGCTAAAGAGTATCGTAAGCCTGCAAAAGTGATAGGCGGGATCTCAACCAATCCAAACTTTATAATTATGAAAGACGTTGACCACAAAAACGTTACGAACAGTGCCTGAAAAGTTGTGATATAATGAGAATATCTAACCAATATTTAATTCATCAAATATTTAAAATGCAGCGTCATAAGAATTGTTAAATAGAATAAATGTTTTTTGTTTCGTATCCTTGAGAAAAAACACCTTTGTAGTTAACTTTAAGTACTAATAATTATCTACAGTAAAATTATGAAATCTATTCTAATTATTCTTACCGCAATTGTTCTAAATGATGCCGACATTTATTCACAAACAATTCCTCCTAAAAGAGAATTCCGCTCTGTTTGGATTGCTTCTGTTACAAATATCGATTG
>CAZPTV010000057.1:0-8052 GCA_964589335.1 uncultured Bacteriovoracaceae bacterium | reverse complement strand
CAACCGGTAGCTTTGATAAAGCAACACGTTGGGCTGCATCTTTATATGCGAGCTACAAATGGTTCGACTATTCTACTGAAAATTTTCGTTTAGAATGGTTACGTGATCAACAAGGTGGAGCAACGATGACTGCAATTCCTGCAACGATCTACAGTGGAACCATTACTCATAAAATCGAAGCTTCAAAGAATTTTACTTGGTTAGTTGAAGGTCGTTATGACTTTTCGAACAAACAAGTATTCGATGATAGTGACGGAAATATGAAAAAGAAAAATCAAGCAACTGCGATGATTGCTGGAACATTTCATATTTAATTCAATCAGGAGCTATTATGAATAAAATAAATGTTATGATTTTGCTCTTTATATTAGGGGCACTAACAGTACTGACGACGGGTTGTGGAAAAGATCCTGACAAGGAACTTCCAAATTATGCAACCATTCGTGGTTCAAACAGATAGGAGCTCAAAATGAAATTAATTAAATTGAGCTTTTTTTGTTTGATCTTTGCGAATCAAGCATTTGCAGCGTTGGGAAGAGATACCGTGGAAGGTATATATGCAGAAATTTATGGTTTATATACCACCAGTGATCCAACTTGTACGACTGGGTTGGTTCCTACGGTTCCTGTATCGGCAACTGCGAATAATATTAATATGACACAAGCGCCGGACATTGGTGTTGGGCCAGTAGCAATTCCCACAAAGTGCGTTGTCATGTTGTTGAGAAACCAGGTGACCATGGCATGGAAATCAGGAAATTACAGCAGCACTACGACTTCTTCTGGCACAACAAGGTCAGATTCACTTTGTAATGCAGGGGGATCTTTGCCAGTGAAGATATGTAATGCAAATGGTGGAAATGTGATGGTTGATTGGCCAGATCAAATTGCAATTGATATGGCAGCGATTGGCTTAACTCCAACGCGCATTTGTACGACTGCTGTTACTGGTAATGAAATTGTGCCTATATTTATTAGTACGAATTCTGCTTGTACGGGTAATGCGTTAATTGATGCAGCGACTGCTGGATGTGTCAGTAATGGAAATGTAAATATCAACACATTTAGATTTCCTCAAAGCGCAGCGAACACATCTGTTGGTATTAAATTAACAACACCTGAAGCAGCTGGTACTTATAAATTTATCATCGATCCAGATTTAATTATGGGAGCTGGTACTGATTCAAATGGTAATGCTGCGTGTGCTAATTTATCGCCACCACGATTTGGATTTGAAAGAATGACCGCAGCTGAAGAAGCACAAACTAGAACGCAATAAAAAATAAATATTTATATAGAAAAAGCCTGCAAATAATTTTTGCAGGCTTTTTTTAATCGTGTCTAAGTGCTTCAATGGGATGCAATTTAGATGCTTTTTGGGCTGGCCAAATTCCAAATAAAATTCCAATTGTTGCAGAAAAGAAAAATGAAATAAAAACAGCGGCAAGTGACATTGATACGGCCCAATCCGCAAAACGTTCTAATACGACGGTCACTAACCAACCTAAAAGTATTCCGATGGTTCCTCCGGTAATTGAAACAACGACAGCCTCAATGAGAAATTGAGATAAAATATCCACCCTTCTTGCTCCGATTGCTTTTCGTAAACCGATCTCTCTTGTTCGTTCAGTTACAGAGACAAGCATTATATTCATGATTCCAATTCCCCCGACTAAAAGAGAAATGGCTGCGATTGATGCTAATAAAACTGACATTGTTTTTCCGGTTTCAGAAATGGCTGCTTGAACTTCAGCCATATTTCTAATTTGAATGCTGTTGATTTGAGCCGGAACAGTTAAATGATGTATTTCAATAATCTGTTTTTTAATATTTTCAATCGTTTCTTCAATGAGTGAAGAATCTTTAACTTCAATTTCGATCGTTTCTACTGATTTTTTTCCTAAAACACGATACATGGCGGTATTGATTGGAATGATGATGAGATCATCCATATCTCTGAATCCGCTAGAGCCTTTTTCAGGTAAAACTCCAATGATTTGAAAAGGAATTTTATTTATCCGAATCGTTTCACCGATAGGATTACCACCAGTACTAAATAACTCGCGGTAAATAGTTAGGCCAATTACTGCAACTCGCGCTCTGGACTGTGTTTCTTCAGAATTAAAAAAACGTCCCATAATTGGTTCATAGGCTCTCATTTGAGAGTATTCTGGATTTGCACCCAAGACATTAGTCGACCAATTTTTATTTTCATATGTAGTCTGAATTCTTGAATCGATTGTTGGAGAAATGCGACGAATGGTTGGAATTTTTTTTAAATCACTTACATCATCGAGTCTAAACTTTAGAGAAGCTGTTGAATCTACGCTCACACCATTGTTGCGAATAGGGTTCGATCGAAGAACTAATAAATTTGAACCAAGACTCGATAGGCGCTCTTTAATAGAATCTTGAGCACCTTTTCCAATCGCCAACATGGCAATCACTGCTGCTACACCGATCAAAATACCAAGCATAGAAAGTCCCGTACGAACTTTATTTGCCCACAAAGATTTTACACCTTGCTTAAAGTGCTCAATAAATTCTTTCAATGCACTTGATTTAGATTGGGAATCAAATGAAGGAGGTGGGAGCTTTTCAGGAATAATATTTTTTGCATGGTTCGATTTTTCGTCTGATTGAACGACGCCATCACGCATTCTTACAATTCTTCGGGCATATTGTGCTATTTCATGTTCATGTGAGACTAAGATGATGGTGATTCCTGAAGCATTTAATTCAGTAAGAAGGTCCATGATTTCTTTTTCGCTTTTTGAATCCAGATTTCCAGTAGGTTCGTCAGCAAAAATTATTCTTGGATCATTAATAAGAGAGCGAGCAATGGCTACGCGTTGTTGTTGTCCACCAGAAAGCTCGTTTGGTTTGTGATCCCAGCGAGTTCCCAATCCAACTCTTTCAAGAATAGTTTTAGCTTTCTCTATATCTTGAAAATTTTTTGAATAGAGCATGGGTAAGGATACGTTTTCAGCTGCATTCAATCTTGGTAACAAGTTAAACTGCTGAAAGACAAATCCGATGACGTCTCGGCGTACTTTTGCAAGTTCATCCTGAGACAATTTACTGACTTCTTTTCCAAATAACTCATATGAGCCTTCATCGGGTACATCGAGCATGCCCAATACGTGCATCAATGTTGATTTACCAGAGCCGGATGGTCCCATGATTGCTACGAACTCGCCGGCTTCAATGGTAAGATTAAGTCCATTCAGTGCGTGGACTGTAACTTCTCCCATTTGATATTTTTTTTGAAGATTTGTTACTTTGATCATCTTCCGCCAGAGAATGCACCTTTAGATTTTTTTTCTTTTTTAGTAAGGTCAATTTCTTGAACCATCACTGTATCGCCTTCTTTTAGTCCAGAAATAATTTCAACTTTTTTACCATCAGTGAGTCCAGTTTCAACCGAAATGCTTTTTGGTTTTTTTCCATTTGCATTCGTAATGTACACATGAGGTGTTCCATTTTCTTGGTGGAGCATGTCTGAAGGTATAACCAAGGTACTGTCTTTGTGTGCAACTAGAAATTCAACGGTAACCGTCATTCCAGAGCGCATAAATGGAGGCACATTTTTTGGAAGAATTTCGACCTCATACATTGTGACGCTATTCACTGTTTTTGCTTCGTATGCAATTTGATCTACAGTCCCTTCAATGGTTTCATTTTGATAAGCATCTAAGGTTACTTTAACAACTTGTCCTTTTTTTACTTTTGCAATATCAGTTTCATCGACTTGTGCTTTAATGACCAAACGATCTGACATTACGAAAATTGCATCAGAGGTTCCTATGGTTTGCCCGGGTTCAACGTTCTTAGCAATGACGGTTCCATTGATCGGTGCAATGATGGGTGTAGCTTTGTATAGTTTTTCCCATTTTTCCAATTCTTTCTGACCTTTTGCGGATGCTGCATCGAGAAGTGCTGCGCGTTCTGTAGAGCTCATGGTTGCGAGAACTTGATTTTTCTTTACGAGTTCACCTTCTTTAATAAATATCTTCACAATTCTACCTGCAATGGATGATTTGATTTCTAAGCGGTTTTGTGGAAGGACTGACCCCGACGTTTGAATGTTGACTGTGATCGGTTCAATTGTAACTTTTGTAGATTTGTATTTGATTTCTTTTTCACCTTTGGTCAGCTTTAATGCAATTACAAATAACATTACAAAAGCGATGCTTAGAATTATCCAAAGTTTTTTCTTCTTTTGAGCTTTTACTGAATCAGTCATTAGTTGTTAATTCCTTTCCAATAGTAAATTCCCAATCAGCTTCGGCGATGAGTGCGTCTCTTTTACTCGTTAAAACTAATTTTTGAGTTGTAATGAGTTCTCGTTCAACGTCATCCCAATTTTGATAATCAATTAAACCGGAAGCGTATTTATTTCTGGCAATTTCAGATTTTATTTCTACGGCCTCGAGTAAATTTTTACTAATCTCTAATTGCTGTATACTTTCCGAATATAGATTATATTTCGTCTCAACTTCAACGACATTTTGCGCAGTAGTGAGCTGGAGTGTGTAGTCTTTTTTCTTTTCTTCTTCTACGGTAACTCTGTGTTCGCTCGATGTTTTAAAACCTGAAAATATTGGAATTGTAAGATTTAATTGCGCGACATTGTAATTTCTTTCAAAATAAAAACCGGCTCCTTTTTTTCCAAACGTATAGGATGCATCAAGATGAGGCAAGTGTTCAGAGAATGCAATCCACTTTGAATGTTCGGCGGATCGAAGATCTTCAAGAGCTTTTTGTCTGACATTTGAGTTTAATGAGAGTTTTGAAAAGTCGGGTTTTCGTGGTGGAGAAGAAAATGGACCCAAGCCACCTTTCACATTAATATTTTCATCCAACGGTAACCCTAAAGTTGTTAAAATATTTTTTTTAGCAATCGCAAATTCTTTTATCGATTGTTCATACTCAAATTGTGATTTTGTGTAGTTTGCTTTATTTGAAAGGTATGAACCTTTATTTTCTCGACCTCGATCAAAACGTAATTTGACAAGATCTACATTTCTTTTTAAACGCTTTGCAATGGATTCAGTCAGTTGTACTTTTTTTTGTGAATATAGAAAATTTGCATACGCTGTTTTTAATTCTTTTAATAAATTTGATTTAGCAATATTAAAGTCTTTTTGTCCCATTTCTAAAAGAGCATTTCCTTTTCGTGACTTATGCCAGTCACGTAATCCAGCGAAAATATTTTGATCTATATCGATGTTTCCTGTTAAAGATTTCGAAGATGAACCCAGTCCATCTTTGCCAGCGACTCTGTCTGAGGCTCCAGTTTTTGAAATTGAGTAATTTGAATTCGCAGTTATTTGTGGAAAAAAATCTCCGTATAATCCGAGACGATTCGCAGAAGCTTGTTCCAGCGATGACTTTGCTTGTAATAAATTTTTATTATTTTTTACAGCAAGTCGAACGCAATCATCCCATGTTAGAGAACTGTCACTTTTGGCGTCTAAAGTTTTTACAAGCGCACATATTATGATCAAATAAATAGTCAGTTTTCTTGCGGTCATAGTACCTAAATTATCGCATGATTTTAATAATTTAGAAGGATTATGGTCTTTTGCCAATTCACCTAGGCAAGAATGTGTTTTTTGGTATTCAAAATAATGAATATTTTGTGCAAATAATGTTGACTATATTAATCAGGTATAGTATAAATAGAACATTCACATTGATAACCAGTAAATCCGATGAAGGGATCTTATTGGAGCCGAACGTTACTTCAGAAAGATGTGTAATCGATGAAGAAGGAAGGCTTTATGGGACTCTCAGAAATTAAATTGGCTATGAATGAAACTGATATTGAAAAAATACCATCATTAGGCAATGACCCTACAAATTTGATTGATGATCTTGATATCGACAGTCAGGACTTCAACCGCATTGAAGATAAATTTTTTGTAAAACGTGAGCATAAAGAGGAGTTATTAAAACTCATTCATGCTCATCTTGATAAAGATGAATATTATAGAGATGTAAAGTTTACTACAATTGAATCAAACTATTTTGATACTCGTAATTTAAATATAGTTCGTGACCATTTTACAGCACAAGAGCGTTTTAAAATTCGCGTTCGTAGATACGCTCCAAATGGTGAATGGTTAAAAGATGTTATATTACTTGAAGTGAAAACAAAAAAAGCGGGAGTATCGCGTAAATTTAGATTTCAGATGAGTCCTGCTGATTATAAAGTTTTATTAACGAAGGGATTTATTCCATATTCCATGGATCTCCGTCACCGCAACAGCGATATAGACGAAAAAAATCTTCAAAAAAGAGTTGAAAAAGTGAATCGTAAGCTTTTGAAAAAAGGAATGGTACCAATGTGTTCTGTTACTTATAACCGTGATGCTTATGAAAGAGATGGCTTAAGAGTTACGATAGATGAAAATCTTAAAGCAACAATCCATCAAGACTTAAAATCAGAAATGCTTGAAGAATTCAAGCGCGCACCTGAATGGCAAAAACTCATGGCAATGCGAGATCGAATGAATGTCGGAGATTATTTATTGGTTGAAGTAAAGCACGGAGGAGTGATTCCTGAGTGGATCGCAGACTTTCTTGCACGTACTCAATCCAACGAAGTAAGTTTTTCAAAGTATTGCTACAGTATTGGAGAGCATATTTTAAGAAAATAGTGGTGTTTTTAACCCTGTGACTTCAAAAGACTGGTGAAATATGGCTTTTATGAAATTAAATATGCAAAATGCTGAAGCAGAAATCGTGCTACCTTTTGCTAAAACAGTAACTTTATTGGGAGCTTCTGTTGGAATGGGTCTAGTACTGATGCTTGTTGCAATCTGGGCTAACTCAAGAATAGCAAGAGCAAGTGATGATCCCGAGGATTATGATTCTGTTGATGAAATTATTCAAAATGCTTCAAATTTTTTATTTATGTCGGTCGGTATGACAGCTGTAATGATATTGGTTAACAATAATCTTGCACGTGCATTTGCGATTGGTGCTGCAATCAGCTTAATTCGTTTTAGAATTAAAATGGATAAGCGTGCAGTAGGGACCACTTTATTGTTTAGTGTATTAACTGGAATGGCATGCGGTGTTGGTGAAATTGATGTAGCAGCTGGAGTTCTAGTTATTTCGACCGTTCTACAAGTCATTGTTACATTGATTGTATGTAATGCAATGAAAAGAAAGCGTACACTAAATGAAAAAGCTCAAATGGCTATTAAAGCATTAAAATTAAACGACTCTTTAGAAAAATCAGAAACAATCACTAAGGTTTCAACAAATAAGACGCCGGAATCTAACATTCCGCAGGCTTAAATTGCCACTTCATCAGCATTTAAGTCAATAAGGCTGAGAGTTGCCCATATGTAGAATGTGCTGGCGTCTTTACAAATTAAATTTATAACGATTTGACACAATTGTTTTATTCTTTTGAAAAAGATAAGAAGTATAAAACTTATTTTTATGACATGTTTTACCAACTTTGTGAATCAATTGCATCGAATCGGATGGTCCCATTTTTATACCTAGATTGAATGCTCGAACTGAAAAATCAACATCTTCCCAGTATGTATGCAGAGTCTCATCAAACAAGCCAATTTTTTCAAATACTGACTTGTGCAGGATAAAAGCAGTTCCTGGTATATAAGGAAATTTTAAAGGTGCAGTTAAATTCCACTCTTCAAAAGATTTAAAGTGATAAATTTTTTCTTGTTCAGGAATAAAACCGCCACCAACAGAATCAATCATATTAATTTTTCTTCTATAAATTATTGGTGCATAAAATCCAGGTTCTAAATCTTTATTTGAAAAAGAATGGAGTAGGGTATCGTTTGTTAGGGCATAGACCCAATCCCATTTTAAAAATGATTCTTTTAATAAAAAATTCATTCCTCCGGAGTAACCTTTGTTTTCTTGTGCAAAAACATGATGGATTTTAGGGAATTGGTTTGTAAGAAAATCTTGGTGAGTTTTTAAAGAGCCATTATGGCAAAGTAATGTTTTTTCGGGAGAAATGAATTTGAGAACGGAGTTTAAACAGTCTGCGGTCAGGTGAGG
>CAZPTV010000056.1:0-8111 GCA_964589335.1 uncultured Bacteriovoracaceae bacterium | reverse complement strand
TTTGCTTCGTGTAATTGGAGGTGGAACCATTGGCGGTGAAGTTAATATTGCTTTTTCAGTAGGCAAATCGTCACCTGCAAAAGCAACACCCAAATTAAAAAGCACCAAGCTCAATACGGTTGAGATGGTTTGTGATTTCCAGTTTGACATTATGTCCTCCAATATTTGAAAAACGTGACGAAAAATCACGTCTGTTTTTTTATTACAATGTTTAAATCGGTTAACTGATATTAAAGCAGGTTGAGTGCCAGGCAATGAAAAAGATCGCGCAATAGTTGATAAATGTCAATTTATTGAGAGGTGTAGCTTTTTTTTAAAAATCTAAGGAAAAATTTTTACATTAAGGGATTCGTTTTGAAGTCGTTTAGCAAATTCAATAAGTTTTGATTCATGTACAGGTTGGAGCTGATGCATCGCAGGTTCTCTGGCTACTGTAGTTAAATGTATTTCAAGAGGGCGGAGTATTTTAAATGCATCGATAAGACCAGAAAGATTTTTTTCATTCCAATTAGAAAGTCGAGGATCTTCTGAAGTCCAAAGTAAAGTTTGAATTCTTAAGTTTTTTAATTTTTTCATTCGGTTTATTTGATCTTGAACAGTTCCAAGACGCTCGAGAGGGCGATTTAGTTTTTTGTACTGATCTTCATCGGCACAATCAAATTTTATCCAAGATTCATCTAACATATTAAAGGCGGAGATAACCTTTTCTTGGTGGAGTTCTGATCCATTGCTCAAACAGTTTACAACCCAACGCGCCCCCAGGGATGTTTTGAGTTCCATGATTTCTTTTATGATTGAATTTATTTCTGGATGTGTACCCGGTTCCGTATTTCCTGCAAACGTAATCGAATCTAAGTCAGGATTTTTTAGAACCACTGTTTTTAATTGATTGAGAATTTGTTCTTTAGTTGGACGAGAATCTGTTTCGATAAAATCACGCCGCTCACCAAAGCCACACTGACAATAGACACATCCCCAAGTGCAGATTTTATTTTTAACTGCACCCACATTTATTCCTAACGAATTGCCGTGCCTGCGACTTTTTACAGGTCCGTATATCCACTCACAAATTGCTGGGTCTTTGGTTTCCATTTTTTACTCTCAAATAAAGGGGATAAAGGATTTTTGGTAGAAATGCAAACCCCCAAAAAAGAGCAGCGATGAGCCAAAGCACACTGGCTATGGCGAGATTTTCATAATAATTGACTGGAATAAATGATGCAAATAGACGCATAGCTGCGGCGACTAGAAAAAATACTGCTGTAATCATTACCGAAGTGGCTTTTGTTTCAAGTTCCATTTCAAATCCACCGTGAGCAAGAGTTACTCTTGAGGCAACTGTAAGTAATAGAGCACTGTAGCCAGAAATAAATATCATATGAAATGCGTTAATGTGTAATCCAGGAAAAACAGCGGCGATGACCATTCCTAACAGAAGTCCAATCGAAGAAATCCAAATGCTAAAAAGTATTTTATTTTTAATAGGTGGAATTTTATAAATCTTCCACCGTACGATAGCTGCCCAAACGCATGCAACGGTTCTCATTGAATGAGCCAGCCAGTGAAATTGAACGCAATCAGCAACGATACTTGTCACAAGAGTTAGAAAAATAATAATTCGTGCCCATTTGTGTGGAACGACTTTTAATAAAAATATATTGGTTTGTGATTCATTAAAATTCCATCCATGAATAGTACTGATCATTCGGTCACAAACCGCAATTACAAGTAAGAGTGGAAATACCTGATAGGTTAAAATTTTAGTTACATAATAATAAACAGGTGGAAGATATTGCAGATGTATACAAATAGACATAACCGATCCAATTAACCCAGCTAAAACAGCAAATGGAATTAGATCAAAAAGCACCGGTGTATTTAATGTGTGAGTAATTCTTCTGCGAAAAAAGAAGAGAATTAAATACAGATAATATCCACCCATGAAAAAATGAATATATTCTCCCATGTCGATTCCTTTAAAAAGTGAAAGAATGGGAAAACATTGTACAAGAAATACAAAAAATATTTCAAATGCAGAGGCTGGTTTTTTATTTGTGAATCTAGGCACAAGGGTTAATAAAAATCCGGCCGCAAGAGATGCCATGAAACCTTGGCTCATTGTGTAGGAATGAATAAAACCTGGGTATGGGATAATGTTTAGGTAGAATAACGCCCAAATTGAAATTCCATAAATTCCATAAAAGAAGCTTAATGGAAAAAATATCTGATAGGGCTGAAGCGTCATGGTTAGATTTTATGAGAAATCTGAAAAATGGAAACAATAATTTATAAAAACGATCAAGAAAATATTTATTTTAGAAGTGTTGCTACGGTTTCGGCTATTGCAAGTGATGAAGTAAGACCCGGAGATTCTATTCCGATTAGATTTATGAATCCGGGTTTATCATTGCTAATGACAAAATCTTTTTCTGTCAAATCAACAGGAGAGCGAGTTTTGGGACGAATTCCACATGTATCGTATTCAATTGAATCTAATTTCAGATCAGGTAAGAATCGTCTGGCTGATTCATAAAATTGTAATTTTTTTTCTTTCAACAAACCTTCAGAAACTGAATATTCATGTTTATTGTTTATATATTCAGTATCTGGGCCTAATTTTAAACTCCCATCTAGTCCAACAGTTAAATGAATGCCTAAACCTGGAGAGTTTTTCTTTTTAACTGGATAGACGAGAGTATCCAATCTGTGTGCGTAGTTTTTAACTCTAAAATATAATCCACGACAGGGATAAATTTTGTACTCATTTATATCCGCCATTTTTGCAATCGAATCACAATCTAATCCTGCGCAATTAATAACGACTTCAGCATCGATGGGTCCGTTTGATGTTTGTATTTCCCAATTATCTAATTGCTTAGAAATTGAAAGCACTCGAGTGTTAAAAATAAAAGATGCTTCGTTTTCTTGAGCAGAGATCATTAATGAATGGCACAATTCATAGGGATCAACAATTCCTGTGTTTTCAGAGAATACCGCACATTCAGCACGCACGCCTTCAATATTAATTTCAGATTGGGTTTTTCGAACCAAACCACTGGCGCCTGATGCCATTGCATTTTGATACATTTCCTCTAGGTCGTTGGATTCATTTTTTAAACCAACAATCCATTTTCCTGTCTTTTTATAAGGAACATTATTTTTATAACACCATTCATATAACAAATGATTTCCGCGTATACATAGCTTGGACTTTAATGAATCAGGCGGATAATAAAGGCCTGCGTGGATCACGCCGCTATTTCGACTAGTAATTCCTTCAGCAATTCTAGGACCAGCTTCTAAAACAATGGGAGAATACCCTTGTTTTGCAAGTTTTTCTGCAACAGCACAACCAATGACACCTGCTCCAATGATAACGATTTCTAATGTTTCCATTAACAATCAATTCCAAGCCAACGAAGAATTTGACGTGCGTATTGATTTTCGGGTACGACAAAACCAATATCTGATTTTTTTATTCGAGTCACTTCATGTCGACCCCAGCTTATATTGTGATAAATTTTACAACGTAATGAAGATAAAGACCCATTCGGACAATGAGCAACACGATAGTTAAATCCCAAAAGATAATCCGTACTATAAAGCAAGAAACCAAGAAAATTACGACGTTCAGCGGATAGATCGATTAGAGTATTTTTTTTGCGGTGATGAATGTTTTTGATAATAAAAGAAACCCAATCAATAAATTTTGAAATGATACGAATATTTGTACGATCAATACCATGGCGTTCAAGTAAAGTGGCAACTTCTTCTGCAAGCGCTAAATTTAAATAATCTGTATGAATAATAATTTTCTCAGTTAATTGGGGATGGACTTGTTTCGGTTTTGGGGACCATAAAAATCCTTTTCGTACCCGTTCCTGGTAAGAATTGGGATGTGTACTCCAGAACCATACCAATTTTTTATAATTTAATTGGTATGCCTCAGTCACAGATATCGAATGTTTATCGCCATGCCAAAAGCGATGAAAATAACCGATTTTTTCTTTCATTTTAAGAGGTTCACGTGCATGACCATAATGGTAAATATATGCAGGGATAGTTTTGATTTTAAAACTATTATTTGTTGGATGTTTAAAGCTTTGGGCATCGCCATAACTCAATAATCCGGAGCTTTTTCGAATGATCCTAATTTCAGTTGGATACCAGTTCCAGGCATATTGGATAAATGAATATCCGCCATAAAAATGTAGATAATTAAATTGAAAAGCATCTACGTTTTCATTTTTTGCACGTTCTAATGTGGATCGAATGAGAGTGTGATCTTTTTCATGTAATGCTTCATCTGCCTGTAGATAAAGACAAAACTCTCCACGACAGGCTTGCAGAGCTATATTGGTCTGCTCACTTAAAATAAGTCCTTCTTGAGTCTTAAGATCATCCCAAATTGAGTGAATGACTTTAATTTTTGGATTATTTTGAGCGAGTTCTAATATTAGTTTTTCTGTACCATCATCTGATTTGCCTAAATTGATAATGAGCTCATCTACAATTGGCAGCATCGACATTACGGCTTCAACGATTGGGAAGTCGTATTTTATGGCATTGCGAATAAAAGTGAATCCACTGAGTAGCATGGGTGTTTGAACAATATCTTGAATCTGTTATGTTGAAAAGACATGGCGATAAAAGGTCGTATTCGGAGAATGCTCATTATTAAGACACGCTCTATAGGAGATACCGTACTTTTGTCTGGAATTTTAAGGGTACTTCATGAAAAAAGACCCGGATATACGTTTGACGTGGTTGTTCGTACCCCAGGTGGTGAGCTACTAGAAGGTCTGCCATACATAGATAGGCTCATCTGTATTAAAGACACGAAATCAAAGGTTGGAAGATTTTCTTATTGGATGAGATTGATACGAAGACTGCGCGAAAGAAAATATGAGTATGTATTAAATTTTCATTCTTCTTTTCGCACGGCTGCGTTTTCTAAGTTTTTGAGAGTGAATCATCTTGTGTCAAACAACCATGATTTAAACAAAAAAAATTGGTTTTCTGATATTGAAGTTCCCAATCGGGGAATCGTGAAGGCCATCATCGATAGAGATTTAGACGTTTTAAGAGCAATTGACATTCATGTACCAATTAATGAATGTTTTCCTGAGATTCGATTAAATCCCGCTGAAATAAAAAACATTAAAGATCGTTTTCAAGAAAATGTCCTTGAAAAAGGTGTGCGAATTTTTATGGGAATAGGCGGTAGCCGTCCAACCAAAAGATGGTCAGCGCAATCGATGGCACAATTAGTGAAATTAATATCGAAAGATCATGATTTGAGATTCATTTTTGCACTTACTAAAGAAGATCAAAATTGGATTGAAGAATTTAAAAATTATCTTTCAAGCGATAAAAGCATTTTAGAAAAATTGACATTTTTTGAAAATCTAACGTTAAGAGAAGCCGCATCAGTCGTGTCTGAATGTGATCTTTATGTTGGCAATGATTCAAGCATGAAACATATTGCGGTTGCATTCCAGAAGCCTACATTCACCATATTTGGACCCGAGCAACCGCTCGAGTGGCATCCTTATCCATATTCAGAACATCCTTATGCATTTGTTGATTCGCTTGCTTGTAGAACCGAATCTGGAAAACATTGGTGTGCTATTGAAACTTGCAAAAAATATGAACACCAATGCATGGGAAAAATAAAACCAGAAGACATTTTTCCCGTCGTAGTTTCCTTAATTGAAAAGCTAGAGAAATGAAAATGAATGGGTTAAGAATTAGTGCGTTTACAATAGTTAGAAACGGTGCCGAATTTGATTACCCCTTTCTTGAATCGATTAAAAGTATTTTACCGATTGTAGATGAGTTTATTATAAATATTGGAATTTCTAACGATGGAACAAAAGATAAAATTCAAAAAATGATTTTATCTTTAGATGTAAAGCAAGCTCAAAAATTTAAATGTTTTGATTCAGAATGGCCACTGAATGATCCAGAAAAAAGAAAAGGTGGAAAGATATTATCAGAACAAACGAATTTAGCCTTGAATAAATGTACAGGGGATTGGTGTATTTATATTCAAGCAGATGAGGTAGTGCATGAAGACGATCATGAGAAACTCCTGTCAGATATACAGACTTCAAATTCAAACCAATTTATAGATGCGCTCGTGTTTCAATACATCCATTTTTATGGAAACTATGACGTCTATCAAACTTCACGCTCATCTTATCGACGTGAAATTCGAGCGATACGAAATCATAAAGGAATTCGTTCGGTCGGTGATGCGCAAGGTTTTCGTTATCATGATGGATCTAAAATTAGAGCTAAATTAACTCAAACTCGAATATTTCATTATGGCTGGGTTCGGCACCAAGAAATTATGAAACAAAAAACAGGCTTTATGGATACTCTTTACCATCCAGATGCAGATGCCAAATTGCCAGTTACAGGTACAAATTATCAATATAAAAGAATTGTTGGATTAAAACCTTTTAAAGGAACACACCCAAAAGTAATGATTGAGAGAGTGCGCGGTGCGCGATCCTTTGACTTTTCTAAGTCTCCCAAGGTATTTCATTATAAAGATACATGGAAAGTTGTATCCGGTTGGTTTGAAACTCTTACTGGAATACGACTTTTTGAATATAAAAACTATAAATTAATAAAATGATGGCATCTCTTAAAAATAGACCTTTCGCGAGTGTGATTATGACGACTTACAATCAGCCTCGTCATTTGGAACTCGCATTAAGTGGGCTGCTTCTTCAATCAGAAAAAAATTTCGAACTGCATATTGCAGACGATGGAAGCAGATCTGAAACATCTGATTTGGTTGAAAAGTTTATGGAGCGCGCTCCGTTCCCCATCATCTATTCATGGCAACAAGATTTAGGTTATAGAAAAACAAAAATTTTGAATGAAGCGATTCGTAAATCTAAATCAGAATATTTTATTTTTATTGATGGAGATTGTATTCCACATAATGATTTTGTTCTCCATCATTTAAAATCGCGACAAAAAGGATTTTATCTTGCAGGTAGACGGGTTGAACTGGGGCCAGAATACTCGAAGTCATTAACACCCGAAATGGTTTTGCGTGGAGATTTAAATCGCCCTAATCTTGGCGTTTTAGCAAGTTGTCTCAAAAAAGATAGTGGATATTTTCATCGTTCTTTTGCAGTCAGCAATCCCATGCTTCGAAAAATTTTAAATATGGAAAAAATAGACGACATGAAGGGTTGTAATTTTTCTGTAGATCGCGAATCATTATTTAAAATAAATGGATTTGATGAAGATTATGAGGGTTACGCAAGAGAAGATACTGATTTAGAAATGCGGATGCAATATTTGGGGTTAAAGATTAAATCATTAAAAGGATTAGCGATCCAATATCATGTTTGGCACGAGCGATTATCGGAAAGTGAAAATAATAAATTAAAACTCAAAAAGCTTACCGACGATCATAACCCAGTCTGCAAAAATGGAATTATAAAATATTCCGAAGAGCAGTACCGGGAATTATCTGCGAAGTAATTTACTTTTAAGTATGATTTATTTTTCCAAAAACAAGAGTGTTTCTAAACTTTCCATTTTCAATACTGTCTTCAATCAAAGTTCCATCGAGAGAGTAGTTTAATCGACGCGGTATATTTGCAGACTTATTGTTCTCCGAGGAACATCGAATTTCAATACGATGGAATCCCAGCTCAAAACATTTATTTTCCAATAACGTGACTGATTCTGAGACAAATCCGTTGCCTTCATGTTCGCCAGAAATCCAATATCCGAGCTCGCAGCGCTCATGTTCCCACCGGATAGTGTGTACATTGATACAACCGATGATTTGATTAGTGTGATTTAAATAAATTCCAAAGGTAAAATCCATGCAATCGGTCCAAAGATTTGCAGTTTCATTAATATGTTTGAGTTCATCTTCTTTAGACAGAATGTAATTTACCCAAGGCAGGAAACTTTTTAGACGTTTTCGGTCACCCTCAATTAAATCAAAAAGTATTTGAGCATCAGATACGGTTCTTTTTTTTAGATAAATTCTATTTCCTGAGATTTTTTCAGGGAAGTATTTTTTTCCCATGTCTTTAAAAAATATCGTTACGAATATGTTTTAATACTGGAAG